>JAHEKO010000233.1 GCA_024638355.1 Acidobacteriota bacterium | reverse complement strand
CAGCCGAGTTTCGCGTAGTGACCGACGAGTGCAGCGGCTCGCCCCGGCTCGCCGGCGAGACCTGCAATATCGAAGTCGCCTTCGAGCCCGCCGCCAACGGCCCGCGCTCGGCCTCGCTCGATCTGGTCGGCAACGCCATCGGAGGGTTGCCGGTCGCGGGCACCGGAGCCGCGCCGGTGGTGATCGCCGACCGCGCCGAGATCGACTTCGGCCCCCAGCCGGTCGACGGCCGCGGTGCGAGCCGCACGCTCAACCTCAGCAACCAGGGAGCCGCCGCGACGAAGATCGCCGGCGTCTCGGTGGTCGGCGAGCACGCGACCGACTTCTCGCTCGACGACCGCTGCGGCTCGCAGAGCCTCGCACCCGACGGGAGCTGCGCCGTACGGATCAAGTTCACCCCCCGCGCGGCGGGCGACCGCGCCGCGACCGTGCGGGTCGAGAGCGACGGCGCGAGCCAAGCGCTGACGGTGGCGCTCAGCGGCGCCGGCGTGTGGAGCGGCCGGCCGGTCGACGCGACGCCGGAGGCGCTCGACTTCGGCGAGCAGCGGCGCGGTCGCGCGAGCGGATCGCTGCGCGCTGCGTTCATCAATCGCACCGCCGAGCCGCTGGCGCTCGCCGGCGCGCGGCTCGCCAGCGGCGATACGGCCTTCGCGATCGAGACGGACGGCTGCCGGCAGGCGACCCTGGCCGCCGGCGAGGAGTGCGGCGTCGAGGTCGTCTTCACCCCGGCAAGCGAGGGCCCGGCGAAGGCCAAGGTCGCGGTGAACACCGTAGCCGGCCTCGAAACGGCCGTCGATCTCTCCGGAGTCGGCGTCGAGCCGCGCCTCGAGCTCGAGAAGACGGCGCTCGATTTCGGCGACTTGCGGGTCGGCTTTCAGGGTCGCGGGCGCGCCGTTCTCAGCAACTCCGGTACCTCCAAGCTGGCGTTCGGCCAGGCGACCCTCAGCGGCGCGGATCGATCGTCGTTCCGCCGGTCCAAGGACGGCTGCTCCGGCTTCACCCTCGCGCCGGGTAGGACCTGTACGATCGAGCTCGTCTTCGAGCCCCGCACGAAGGGGCGGCTGCGCGCCGAGCTGCGCATCGAGAGCGATGCGGCGAACGGCTCCCAGAGCGTGGAGCTGTCGGGGCGCGGTACCGCCGCCGAGCTGGCGCTCGACAGCCAGAGCCTCGATTTCGGCTCGGTGCGCCGCCCGGGCTCCGCCGACCGCACGCTGACGCTGCGCAACGACGGCAGCTCCCGTCTGCATGTCCAGCGGGTGAGCGTCACCGGCGCGGCGGCGCAGGACTTCGTCGTCTCGGCGATCGGCTGCGGCGAGAGCGGCCTCGGTCCCGGCGCGTCGTGCCAGGTGACCGTGCGCTTCGTGCCGCGAGCCGACGGCGCTCGCGCCGCGCGCCTGATCGTTCAGCACGACGGCGACGGTCCGGCGCGGGAGGTCGCGCTGGTCGGCACCGCCACCCCGGCGGTTCCCGGCTTCCGGCTCTCCAGCCGCTCGATCGAGTTCGGCACCCGCCAGGTCGGGTCGCGCAGCTCGGTCGAGACCCTGACCATCAGCAACCCCGGCGACGGCCGGCTGGAGCTCCAGCGCATCTCGCTCGAGGGCGCGCAGGCGGGCGAGTTCGCCCTCGTCCCCGGCACCTGCGACGGCGCTCCGTTCGTCGCCCCGCAGGGGAGCTGCACGGTCGGCGTTCGGTTCACTCCGCGCGCCAACGGCGGCCGCCGGGCGACCCTGCGGATTCGCCACAACGCCGGCGCCGACGCCACGGTCCTCCTCAACGGCCAGGGCTCCGGCGGCTGATCGGCCGCCCACCAGGGGCGGCCCCAAATCCCCGGCCCGCCGCGGGGACACAACCGCCGGTCCGCGGGAGCGTCTAAGGAGTGCGGATGGAGGAGCGTGACCCTGAGCTGGTCGAGAGAGCCCGAGACGGCGATGCCCTGGCGTTCAAGGAGCTGGTCGAGCGCCACGGCGAGACCGTCTTCCGGGCGGCGGTCCGGGTCACCGGGAATCGAGAGGCGGCCGAGGACGTCGTTCAGGAGGCTTTTCTCAAGGCCTACCGGCAGCTTCACCGCTTCGACCGCCGCGCTCGCTTCGGCACCTGGCTCTACCGCATCGCGATGAACTGCGCCATCGATCAGATTCGCAAGGAGAAGCGCCGCGCGAAGAGCGCTCCGGTCGCGCACGTCCCGTCGCTCGAGCCGATCGCCTCGGCATCGCCCGGCCCCGAGCGCCTCGCGCGCAGCGCTGAGATAGGCGCCGCCGTGCGTGAGGTGCTCGACGAGCTCAGCCCCCGCGAGCGTGCCGCCTTCGTGCTTCGCCACTACCAGGGCTGCTCGATCGCCGAGATCGCCGAGATCCTCGGTCTGCGCACGAACGCGTGCAAGAGCACCATCTTCCGAGCGGTGCAGAAGCTCCGGGTCGCTCTGCGGCCGCTCGTCGAGGAGACTTCATGACAGACATCGACGACCGCGAGCTGATGCTCCATTACTACGGCGAGTCGGAACGCCCCACCGAGATCGACCGGGAGCTCGAGCGCTCGGCCGAGCTGCGCGAGCGCTACCGGGAGCTCGAGTCGGTGCTCGACGCCGCCGCGGTGGTCGCGGCGCCCGAGCCCGAGCTGGAGTACGGCTCCCGCCTGTGGCGCAAGCTCGAGCCGCGGATCGCCGCTGCCGGCCGGCCGCGACGCGATTGGCTCGGCCCGTTCTTCGATCGCCGCTGGGCGGCGGCCGCAGCGGCGCTTCTGCTGCTCGCAATCGGCGTCCTCGCCGGGCGGTTCTCGGCGCCTCCCGCGCCCGAGGTAACCGCGCCGGCGATGACCGCCGGTCAGCAGATCCTGAGGAATACCGTCGCCGGACATCTGCAACGCACCGAGATCCTGCTGCGCGAGCTGGCCAACGGGCCGAGCGACGTCGAGCTCGACTTCACCGTCGAGCGCGAGCTGGCCGCCGAGCTCAATCGCGCCAACCGCCTCTACCGGCAGGCGGCGCGCAACCAGGGGCACCGGCGCACGGTCGCGCTGCTCGACGACCTGGAGCTGTTGCTTCTCGAGGTAGCCCACGCCTCGGATCTGATCTCGCCACAGGAGCTCGCGAACATTCGGCGCCGGCTCGACGAGGGCGACCTGCTGTTCAAGGTTCAGGTCGTCGGCGCCAGCCTGCGCCGCCTGCCGGAGGCCGGTATCCGCACGAGCGCGCCCAGCCCGACGGAGAAGGACGCATAGGAGATCGACATATGAAAGCCAAGAGACTTCTCACCTGCATCGCCATCGCCACGGCCGCCCTGGCCGTGCCGGGAGTCGGCCACGCCGCGCTCGACATGGAGCCGCGCGCCTGGATGGACGCCCTCGACGAGGAGGGCTCGAGGAGCGACGCCTACCGCGCCGGACGGCGCGCGCTCGACGCCGAGCGCTGGGCCGATGCCATCGAAAGCTTCTCCGCAGCCGCCGCCGAAGGGAGCGCCGATGCCGACGGCGCGCTCTACTGGCAGGCGTACGCGCTGGCGAAGCTCAACCGCAACGCCCGCGCCCAGCTCGCCATCGAGGAGCTGCGCGAGCGATTCCCCGACAGCCGCTGGGTCGACGACGCGCGGGCACTCGAGATCGAAGTGCAAGGCGGCGGCCTGGAGACCGACCTCGAGGCTGTCGAGAGCGAAGAGCTCAAGCTCTACGCCATCCACGCCCTGCTGCAGGTCGAATGGGAACGCGCCAAGCCGCTGCTCGAGAAGTTCATGACCGGCGCGTCGCCCGAGATGATGGAGCGCGCGCTCTTCGTCCTCAGTCAGAGCGACCACCCGGAAGCGCGCGAGATGCTGATCGGCGTCGCGCGGACCTCGAGCGACCCCGAGGTGGTGGAGCAGGCGGTGCATCTCCTCGGGTTCTACGACGACGACGAGGCGCGAGAGCTCCTACGGCGGATCTACGCCGACTCGCCGCACGCCGAGGTCCGCGAGGCGGTGCTGGAGGCGATGATGATCGCCGAAGACGTTCCGAGCCTCATCTCAGTGGCGCGCACCGAACCCGATGAAGCGCTACGCGGGAGAGCCGTCGAGCAGCTCGGCATCCTCGAGGCGGTCGCGGAGCTGCGCCAGCTCTACGGCGACGAATCTTCTTCCGAGGTGCGCGAGCAGATCCTCGAAGCCCTGATGATCGCCGGCGACAAGGAGACGCTGCTGAGCGCGATCCGCGACGAGCCCGACCTCGAGCTGCGCGGGACGGCGATCGAAATGCTCGGCCTCATGGACGCCCGCGCCGAGCTCCGCGAGCTCTACCGAGCCGAGCCCTCGCCCGAGCTCCGCGGATACATCGCCGAGGCGCTGATGCTCGCCGACGACGCCGACTTCCTGATCGAGATCGCGAAGACCGACGACGACCCCGAGGTCCGCGGGCGGGCTATCGAGGCGCTCGGCCTGGTCGACTCCGAGGTCGCCGGGAAGGCGCTCCCCGAGCTCTACGAGCAGGCCGACGACGTCGAGACCAAGCTCCAGATCATCGAGGCCTTCATGCTCTCGGACAACGCCGAGCCCCTGATCGGCATCGTGCGCGCGGAGCGCAACCCCGAGCTGCGCCGGGCGGCACTCGAGACCCTGTCGCTCATGGACTCCGAGGCGGCGACCGAGTTCATGCTCCAGATCCTCGAAGATGAGTAGCGCCCGGACCCGTGCCGGGCGTATCGATCGTGCCGGGCGTATCGATCGTGCCGGCCTAACGAAACACTCCATCGCAAGTGCCGCCGCCCTGATCCTGGTCCTCTCGCTGATCTCGCCTCCCGCGGCGACCGCCGAGCCCGATCCGGCAGTCGATCGACAGGCCCTGCTCGCCCGGATCGCCGAGCTGATCCGCGAGAACTACGTCGAGCCGAAGGGCGCCGAGGCCGCGGCGGCGCTGCTGAGCGATCTCGCAGCAGGAGACGAGCTCGACGCCCACGCCGCGCCGCTCGACCTGGCCGGGCTTCTCACCCGGCGCCTGCAAGAGATCGACCGTCACTTCCGCGTCGCCTGGACGCCGGTGGCGGGGGGTTCCCCGGACGCCGACGACCCGCACTCCGAGGCCGGTCGAGAGCACTGGCGCGCCTGGTCGCGGCTCCAGAACCGAGGCTTCCGGCGAGTCGAGATCCTGGCCGGCAACGTGGGCTACCTCGACCTACGCTACTTCGACGAGGTGGGCCAGGCCGGCGACACCGCGCGCGCGGCCCTCGCTCTGCTCGCCAACAGCGACGCGGTGATCTTCGACCTGCGCCGCAACGGCGGCGGCGAGCCGGAGATGGTGCAGCTGCTGATCAGCCATTTCCTGCCCGCCGGCACCCACTACAACAGCCTCTACTGGCGACCTGGCAATCGGCTCGACGAGTACCGCTCGTTGCCCGAGCTCTCCGGTCGCCGCATGATCGCCACGCCGCTCTTCGTCTTGACCAGCGCCCGTACCGGCTCAGCCGCCGAGGAGCTGGCCTACGCGCTCCAGGCTCTCGGCCGGGCCGAGATCATCGGTCGGCGAACCGGCGGCGCCGCCAACCCGGGCCGAGCATTCGAGCTCGGCGACGGCTTTTCGATCTTCATCTCGACCGGGAAGGCGATCAATCCGATCACCGGCGGCAACTGGGAAGGAACCGGTGTCCACCCCGACGTCGAGACGCCGACCGGCAAGGCGCTCGCCGTGGCCTACGACCGCGCTCTGGCGCGGCTGCTCGAGACCACCGACGATCCGACTCAGCGACTCGGCCTCGGCTGGGCGAAGGAGTCCCTCGCCGCATCCGCCGAGCCCTACGTCGTCGCGCCCGAGCGGCTCGAGCTCTATCGCGGCGCCTACGGCAACCGGCGCGTCGAGCTCGAGAATGGCGGGCTCATCTACCGGCGAGGGCGACGCGCAGCGCGTTCCATGATGCCGCTCGCCGAGGACTACTTCGCCCTCGAAGGCGTCGATGGCTTCCGGATTCGATTCGAGCGCGACTCCGACGGCAAGGTCGTGCGGCTGATCGACATGTGGTCCGACGGCCACCAGGAGTCCAACCCCAAACTGTAGCGCCCGGACCCGTGCCGGGCGATTGCCTCGGACAGCGCACCCTGCCGGCCGGCGCCGGACGATATCCTCGTCGCCGATGACCGGCGAGATCATCTTCATGATCGTGCTGCTCGCGGCGGCGCTGGTGGCCTTCTTCCGCGAGATCTTCCCGATCGAGATCACCGCGCTCGGGCTACTCGCCACCCTGCTGCTCACCGGGGTCATCGAGGTCGACCAGGCGCTGACCGGCTTCAGCAACAAGGCGGTGATCGCCATCGGCGGGCTGTTCATTCTGAGCCAGTCGCTGTTCAAGAGCGGCCTGATC
>JAHEKO010000232.1 GCA_024638355.1 Acidobacteriota bacterium | reverse complement strand
CGCCGATCGCGATCTCGCGACCGTCGAAGGAGATTCCATGGCCCGATCGCTTCCAGCTGCAGGCCGGCCGAGCTGGCGCCGGCCCGTGGTCCTTCTGCTGCTGGCCGCGGCGGGGATCGGCGCGCTGGCGTACTTCTTCCTCGCCGATGCCGAGGTGCTCGAAAAGGGGCGGCTCCTGTCGTACACCGAGGGCAAGATCTACAAGGTCCGCTTCGGCGGCGGCCTCGTGCTCTACATCGAGCCGGACCTCAAGCCGAGCCTCGATCTGCTGAACGCCTATCTGCTGACCGGCATCGCCTTCATCGCGCTGAGCTTCGCCGCGCTTCTGGCCGGCGTGGCGGGCGACACGAGCAGTTCCGCGTTCCGCTTTTTCGCACTGGTGTTCCTCGGCGCGAGCTACCTCGTCGCCGACGAGATTCTCGGCATCCACGAGACGGTCGGCCACAATCTGCAGTTCTTGAGGCGACTGCCGCTGATCGAGCGGCCCGACGACGCCGTGATCCTGCTGATGGCGATCCCGGCCGCGGCGGTGCTCTTCTTCTTCCGCGGCGTCCTCCTCTCGTCGAAGGCGGCGACCGCGTTGTGCGGGGCGAGCCTCGCCTTGTTCGTGCTGTCGGCGGTCGCCGATCTGCTGACGTTGCCGGGCGAGGAGATCGTCGAGGTGCTGGCCGCCCTCTGCCTGGTGGCGGCGATGGTTCTCCTGGGGCTGCATCACGCCCGTGCGGCCCTGGGCGGCGATCAGGGGTCGCCGCCGGGCGGCACGACGTAGACCACGGACAGCCCGTCGCGCGCGCGATAGACCGGCTCTCCGGCCCGGTCGCCGATCACGCGCAGGACGGCTTCCATCCGCGCGTCGCCCGCGAGCCGTCGCAGATGGGTTCCCGGCAGGGCGATCCACACCGTCTGCCGCGCGTGGCGGTCGAGCACGCGCTCCAGGTCGGCGGCGCTGTCGAAGGAGCGCCCGCCGATCCAGCCTTCCGCATCGGGCTTGGTGAACATCGACAGCTGGTAGTCGGTGTGGGGAAAGTAGGCGTGGAAGCCGAGGATGTCCATCGCGATGACGACGTCGTTCGGCCGATGGCCTCGAGCCACGAAGCCGGCGGAGCCCTCGAAGTCGGGATGAAAGTAGGCACCGAGGGTCTTGCGATCGCGGACGTCCTCGTTGAGTCCGTAGCCGGCCGAGACCCGCGCCCACGAAGCTCGCAAGCCGCCGACCCCGGTCGCCACCAGGAGGACGAAGACGTAGGCGCCGACCGCCGCGACGCGGAGCCGCCTTCGATCGGCGAGCGCCTCCCGGAGCCGGTTAGCCATCCAGAGGGCGCCGAAGGCGACCAGGATCGAGAAATAGGGATTCAGGAAGAAGACGTACCTCGCGCCGGTCCGCCCGATCGACTGCGGATGGAAGCCCAGAACGATCGCCGGCGCCAGAAAGAGGACGACCGTCAGGCCGAGGCCGTCGGCGCGTCCTTTGCCGAGGAAGCGCGCGACCGCCACCGCGACGGCAACGGCGGCGACGCCCGCCTGCACCGGGTACTGCTCGAAGAAGACCTTGACGAAGCTCGGTGGATAGCCGACGAGCGGTTTGACGACGGCCTTGATCCTGCCCAGGGCGGTGGCCGCCTCGGGCGCGCTGACCAGCAGGCTGAAGGTCAGCCAACCGAGACCGGCGACGGCGAGCCAAGGCACCAGGCGCAGCGCCCGGGAGCGGAAGCACTCGGGCTCGAGCACGCGGCCGACGAGCACGTAGGCGGCGAAAGCCATCGAGGCGAGAGTCAACTGCTGGGCGTAGACCGTCGCCACGACGATCGCGAGCGTGGCGCCGAACAGGCGCTCGCGCGGCCGCCGCCATATGCGGAGCGCGAGGTAGAGAAGCACGGCGGCGGTCATCGCGGTGAGAGCGAGGAAGACCGCCGGCCGATTCTGGCGGAGGGTCTGGATCGGGACCAGATAGCGGCTAGAGAACGCTTCGAGGCGACCCTCGCTCGCGTTGGGCGCCTCCTCCCAGACCGAGCCCCGGGCCGCCTTCACCACCAGGTCCCATTTCGCGTACTCCTGCTTGTTGAGCGCCCAGTAGGAGGCCGCGCTGACGACGACCAGGCCGATCGACACGATCCAGAGGGCGATCCGCCGCCGGTTCGGCTTGAAGTGTAGAGGGAAGCTCGCGAACATCACCGCCAGAGCGAAGCCGATCTGGTGCACCCAGGCGGTCACGACCGAGACCGCCGCGAGCGCGATGCGGTTTCCCCGCCCGCCCTCCACCGTCGATCTGTGGAGCAGCCAGACGCCGTAGAGGCAGCCAGCCGACAGCATGGAGTACATGCGCGCGATCCGGGCCACCTCCACCTCCCAGTCTGAGACCGCCATGAGGAGCGCCGCCAACAGCGCAACCTCGGTCGAGATCAGGCGCCTGGCGAGCAGGTAGACGCCGAAGATGGCCGCCGTGGAGAAGAAGACGCCGGGAAGTCGGAGGACGACCTCACCCGGGCCGAAGAGGTGGGCCAGACCCGCGGCGAGGTAGGTGAGCGGCAGGGCTCGCGGATAGACCACCCCCGACGGAAACTCCGGAATTCCGGCCTCGAGAATGCCTCGAACCGCGATGACCAGATAGTCCTCGTTGCCGGCGAAGCCGAGGGCGCCCAGGCGGTAGAGGCGCAGCGCCAGCCCCAGCGCGACGACGGCGGCGGCCAGCCACACGGATCTGGAGCGGTCAACGGTCACACGGGAGCTCTCGCTGGTCGTACTCTAAGAAGATTCATGGCGGTCCGGAAGGGAACCGTGCACACTTCCGCCGTCGGGGACGATCTCGAAAACGCTGAGCGCAGCATAGATAACTACGCATAGGATTGACAGAAACCGGCCGCTGGCCCTAGTCTGAACCAAACAAGCCCGGAGGCTGGGGGGGCTGATGAGAGTGTCTCGAGCCATCGCCGAAGCGCGGCGAGGCTTGGAGTGCCGACCCCGAAGCCAGGGCTTGGAGGCGAGACGGGTTGAAACGGTTACTCCACGCCAGGACGAGATTGGCGGCCCTCCGCCGGGCGGTTTTCGCCTTGGCGTTGGCCCTGGCGGCCTTTCCCGCGATTCGCTGGCTGGTGGCGACCGATCAGGTCGCCGAGCCGGCCGTCTACACGCTGGGCGTCGTCGCGGTGACCGCGCTCAGCCTGGTGCCGGCACTGATCCACTGGCCTTTCTCCTCCATCGCTCTCCCTCTGGCGCTCGTCTACGTCGTCTTTCGCTTCCTGATCGCCGGTGAGGTTCTCTCGTCGTCGATCCTCGTCGTCGAGACCCTGTCGCTGATCGGCCTGTCGTGGCTGGTACACCGCCTCTTTGCGGTGGTGGGGAGCTTCGAAGCGACCCACGGGGCCGCCGCCGACCCGAGCTTCGGCTCGCTCCTGGACCTCGAAGACCTTCAGCTCGACACGGCGCGCCAGCAGTTCATGCTCGCCTGCCGCCATCAGCGGCCGCTCAGCTGCATCGTGGTCGAGCCGATCCCGGATGCCCTGGACGTTCAGCTGGGAGAGGTCGGTCCGCGCATCAGCCGCTCGTTCCTGGAAGACTACGCTCTGGACTGGTCGGCAAAGATCGCGGCCGAGACCGCCCGGCGCAGCGACCTGACGATTCGCGGCGAAGAGCCGCGCAGGCTGTTCCTGCTGTGCCCCGAGACCGATCGCGAGAGCGCGATCCGGGTCGCGCAGAAGATCGCGCGAGCGATGGCGGAGAGGTTGGGGATCGGTGCCCGGCTGGGCGTGGCGACCTATCCCGAACAGGTGTTGTCGCTGGAAGATCTCGTGCGGCGGGCCGCGTCGGAGCTCGAGGAGCCGGAGAAGCTCGGCGACTCCGGACAGCTGCTCATCGAATTCGCAGAGACGGAGTCGGAGTCGGCGGCGCCCGGGCTCGCACCGGACGCGGTCACCGAAGGGGTCGGCAATGCCGCGCGGCCTGCCGCCGGCGTCGTCTCGCTCGGCTCCGGACTGGCCCGGCCGACCCTGTCCGAGCGTGTCGGCTGGCTCAGCAAGCGCACGTTCGATCTGCTGCTGGTCTCACTGTTCGCGCCGATCTGGCTGCCGGTCGTCGGTCTGATAGCGCTGGCCGTCAAGCTCGATTCGCCGCGTGGGCCGGTGTTCTTCGCCCAGAGCCGGGTCGGCCGCGGCGGGCGTCGCTTCCGGATGTTCAAGTTCCGCACGATGGTGCCGGCGGCCGAGGAGCTGAAGAGGGAGCTGCGCCAGCAGAGCGAGATGGAGTGGCCCGACTTCAAGATCAAGGAGGACCCGCGCATCACCCGCGTCGGCCACTTCCTGAGACGGACCAGCCTGGACGAGCTGCCGCAACTGCTCAACGTGCTGCGCGGCGAGATGAGCCTGGTGGGGCCGCGACCGACCTCGTTCTCCGACGACACCTACGCTCTGTGGCAGAAGGCGCGGCTGGCGGTGCCGCCGGGGCTGACCGGCCTCTGGCAGATCACCAGCCGCGGCTCGGCCGACTTCGAGCAGCGGGCCCGGCTCGACATCTCCTACATCGAGAGGCGGAGCCTGTTCCTCGACGTCTGGATCCTCTTTCGTACCGCCGGCGTCGTGCTGAGTCGCAAGGGCGGCTACTGATAGAGAGGGAACCGCCCGCCGGCCAGCGGCTATGCTGGCGGCACGGACGCGCTCTCGTCCGGTGCGTCACCTCTCGATGCGCATCGCACAACTGATTGACTCGCTGACGGTCGGCGGCGCCGAGAAGCTCCAGGTGACCTTCGCGCGCTCGGTGCGCGAGCTCGACGTGGAGATCACCGTCGTCAGCCTCTATCGCAAGCCCTATCGCGCCATCGTCGATGAGCTCGAGGCGCTGGGAGTGCGGGTGGTCACCCTGGCCGGAAGGGGCACGTTCGATCCGTTGCGCGCCGGGCGCCTGGCGCGACTCCTGCGCGGCGAGCGCTTCGATGTCGTCTTCACCCACCTGACTGCGGCGAACATCCTCGGCACGGCGGCGGCGGCCCTGGCCGGAACCCCGTGTGTCGCCACACTGCACAACGTGAAGCCGCCGCCGCAGCGCATCAAGAGAGTCCTCGAAGGCATCGCCCTGCGCCGGCTCGCGCGCCACGTCGTGGCGGTCGGAGGGGCGGTGGCGGAGGCGCATCGCTGCCGGCTCGGCGAGCAGGGGTGCAGCGTGATCCCGAATCCGGTGGAGGCCATTCCGGCCCTGTCCGCGAGCGAGCGCGCGGCGCTGCGCCAGGAGCTGAGTGGAGTGCAGGCGGAGTTCATCTTCATGTCCACCGGCATGCTGAACCCGCAGAAAGCCTTCGGAGATCTGTTGACCGCGTTCGCCGAGCTTCGACGCACTCACCCCACGGCCGCGCTGGTGATTGCCGGCGCCGGCCCGCTCGCGCCGCGACTCGAGGCGCAGATCGACGAGCTCGGACTGCGCGGGCGGGTCCGGCTTCTGGGGCTGCGCGACGACGTGCCGCGCCTGCTCGCGGCGGTCGACGGCTACGTCAGCAGCTCGCTCTGGGAGGGGCTGCCGCTCAGCGTGCTGGAGGCGATGTCGGCCGGACTGCCGGTCGTCGCCACGGCGGTGGGCGACATCCCGGCCGTGATCGTCGATGGCACCGGAGTGCTCGTGCCGCCGGCCCAGCCGCCGGCCCTGGCCGCGGCACTGCGCTCGCTGCTCGACGACCCGGATCGGGCCGCCGCCCTGAGCTCGGCCGCCCGGCGGCACGTCGCGACCCACTACTCTCCTCGGGTGTGGGCCGATCGCCTCCTGGCGCTGGCCTCGCAGGCCGCTCGCGGCGAGCTGGGAGACGGCGCGTCGTGAGCGATCCGGCCGGCACGATGCGGGTCGCCATGCTGATTCAGGGCTACTACCC
This sequence comes from Acidobacteriota bacterium, assembly GCA_024638355.1. Taxonomy (GTDB): domain Bacteria; phylum Acidobacteriota; class Thermoanaerobaculia; order Multivoradales; family JAHEKO01; genus JAHEKO01. The sequence goes on along the minus strand of JAHEKO010000232.1, from coordinate 468 downwards.
GCTGATCGGCGGCGCCGAGCGTCAGCTCAGCGCCCTGGCGCCGGCACTCCAGAAGCTCGGTCTACGGATACACGTGCTCACCCGCCGCTCCCCCGGTCTCGCGGCGCGCGAGGTCATCGAGGGCGTGACCGTTCACCGGCTTCCGTCGCCGGGGTCGCGAGCGGTGAAGTCGCTCGCCTTCACCCTGAGCGCGCTGCAGCGGCTGCGGCGCCTGCGACCGCACGTCGTTCACGCTCACGATCTCTACTCGCCGTCGACGACGGCGCTCGTGGCCAAGCGCCTTCTGCGGGTACCGGTCGTCGCGAAGGTGCCGCGGGGCGGGCGGATCGGCGATCTGGCCCGCATCGAGCGCCGTGCCTTCGGACGGCGGCGCCTCGCGTGGCTCCGCGATCGAGTCGACCGGTTCATCGTCATCAGCCGCGAGATCGACGAAGAGCTCGCCGCCCTCGGCGTGCCCGGAGACCGGCG
>JAHEKO010000231.1:2787-6323 GCA_024638355.1 Acidobacteriota bacterium | reverse complement strand
GGCGGAAGTCGACGGCTCGTTCACGCCGATCCCGCGGGGCCCGAACGGCGAGGCCAACCTGTTCCTGATCGCCGAAGACGCCTCCGAGCAGCTCGGCTTCAAGGTGCCGCACCTGCGCAACACCTACGACAAGGTCGGCATGGAGTTCACCAAGAAGAAGAGCCGCTCCGGCTTCGGCTTCTTCCACGACGGCGCGGTCGACTCGCTCGCCCGCTTCGTCGGCTCCGAGGTCTTCGACGTGCGCAACGACAAGGAGGTCGCCGACCTCGTTGCGCTGATGCTCGCCTTCTCCGGCTCGGACCTGCCTGCAGAGCTCGGCGACCCGCCGGGCGCGCCCAGCCAAGATGCCCACGCCGCCGTGGGCCAGCAGGCGACGATCAGCTCCCCCGGCCAGCAGGCGAGCCGGATCGGCGACATGATCGAGGTCGCCGATCGGGGCGCCGTGGAGCTGGTCGTGCGGGCTCGCATCGGCGGCAAGGAGAGGAGCTGGATCTACCGCGCCGCGGACGGGCGGTTCCACGGCGGCGGTGCCGATCTGTCGCGCGCCGAGCTGACCGCGCTCGCGGCGGCCGGGAGCGAGCTGACCTTCACCGTCGTCCCCCTCGGCAGCGCCGACCTGATCGCCGGCAGTGCGGTGGAGAATCGGCGCCGGCGCGGCGGGCCGGGTCGACGGGTGCGCATCCGGCCCGGGCCGATCCGGCCGCTCAGCTAGCCGCCGTCGGCAGCGCCTCCATCGCGACCAGCAGCTTCTCGAGATCTTCGACGTCGGCGCGCGCTCGCTTCGCGCGCTCCGAGCGCCCGCGGGTGAGTGCCGGATCGGAGCGCATCGCGATCATGAACTTTACGTTGGCGACGACCGAATCGAACTCTCGCGGCGAGGCGGCCCGGGTCTTGCCGGCGAGGAAGCCGTCGACCACCTCCTGGCGCTTCGCCTTCTGGCTCAGCTTGCCGGCCGCCAGGTAGCGCACCAGCGCGGCGTCCGCCCCGATCACCGCGTTCCAGAAGGTCGGTCTTCGGGCCAGCCGCTCCGGAGCCGCCTCCTCGGCCTTCCGCAGCAGGGCGGGGAGATCGCCGAGGCCGTCGTCCTTGCGGCGCAGCAGCACCCGGGCGGTGACGTAGTTGAGCAAGGGGTAGGTGTCGACCTCGCCGGTCTTGTCGAGCGCCATCTCGTAGGCGGCTTTGTAGGCGTCGCCCATCTTCTCCAGGGCTTCGAGACGCTCCTTGCCCCGGGTGACGATGGCCAGGCGCTTGTAGCTGCCGCCGAGCAGGCTCCAGCGCTCGCTGGTCGGGCCGAGGTCGAGAACCTGCAGCAGCCGCTCGAGGCCGGCGCGGATCGCGTCCGCGTCGCCCGCCTTCCTGCCGAAACGCACCTCCATGTTGCCGAGCTGCTCGATGTCCTTGAGGGTCATGAGGCCGTCTTCGAGCTCGGTCGCCCGCCGGTAGTGGTGAACGGCGCTCTCGTACTCGCCGATCTCGGCGTAGGCGCGGCCGAACGCGGTCGCGACGTCGGCGCGCTGACGCCAGTTGCGGGGGAAGCGCTCGTGCTCGTCGAGCCAGTTCAGGTAGCTGGGTGAGCCGGAGCCCTTGGCTCTGGCCGAGCTCACCACGTTGTCGAGGGAGGCGATCAGCTCGAACGGCGCCACGAAGGGGAAGGCGTCGTCGCCGTCGTCGTGCCGCTTGCGGCGCACCAGGCGATACGCGGGGTCGCCATAGCACTGGTAGGCGCCCCAGGTGTTCGAGTTCGCGTGGTCCCAGTAGGTTGCCTTGCGGGCTTCGAGCACCGCCATGCCGAACTCGGTGCCCGCGAGCATGCGCTCGTAGAAGGTGCGGGCGAAGGTAAGCGCGGCATGATCGTCGACCGGCCAGCCCGCCGCGACCACGGCGCGCACGCCCATGCGGATGAGCTGGGCTCCCAGGTTGGCGGCGAGGCGGTGAAAGGCGCGCGGCTCTTCCTTGCGCTGCCGGCTGCTGTCGATGTAGCCGAGGTGGCAGCAGTTGATGAACACCAGTTCGGGCACCTGGCGCATCTGTTCGATGACCGCGGGGGTGAGGAAGCGATCGGTGCCGATCACCATTCCGGTCCGGTTCTTGTCGCCGGGCTTGTAGTCGCCGTGGCCGGCGAGGTGGAGGACCCGGTAGTCCTCGGTGAAGAGGGTCTTGAGGACCTCGGCGGTCGACGGCTGGATCGCGCTGGTCACGTCGAAGCCCGCGGTCTCGAGCCACTCGGTCACGCCGCGGGCCTCCTCCTGGGCCCCGGGGAGCTCCGCCCAGTTGCTCGGCGGGTCGCCGATGACGAGGGCGTTGGTGGCGGTCGGGGTGAGCACCTGTTCCCGGTACTCCTCGGTGAAGAGCTGGCGGATGAGGCCGCCCTGCAGGGCGCCGGCGGCGTCGTCGCCGCCGGTCCTATCGACCATCAGCTCCCAGGGAAAGCGCGCCGTCTGATCGTCGATCGCCAGCACCAGGTGGCGCTGCTTGGGCGCCGCGAGCTTGAGGTAGTTCGGCAGCAGCAGCTCGAAGAGGGTCTTGCCGACCTCGGGGTCGTCTTGCAGGTTGTGCATGGCGTCCTGGATCATCCCGTCCACCAGATCGGGGTTGACCGCCAGGTTGAGGGTCTCGGCGCGCGCTCGATCGCCGAGCAGGGAGAACTTGAGCAGCTCGAGCCGGGCCGGCGCCTTCTCGTCGCCCGCGCCCTCCTTCGCCGCCTCGATCTCGCCCTGGATGACCAGGCGTAGCCACCAGCGCGGGTCGGGATCGATGAACACCCGCCGGCGGCCCGCCTCGAGCTCGAACAGCTCGTCGGCCGGCTCGCAGTCGGGGTTGGTCGCGGCCAGCCGCCGGATGGAGTGCAGCGCCTGAACGGCGAGGTCCTGGTAGAGCTCGACGAAGGTCAGCTTGCCGATCCGCAGCGGACGCTCGGTCGACGTGTCGTCGAGAAGTCGGTAGTTGGCCGTCAGGACGGCGTCAAACATGGCCTCGATGCTCTCTTCGATCGTCAGGCCGGCCTCGCTCGAGCCGATGAGCAGGGTGACGATCTCGATCTCGTCGTGGCTTTCGTCGGGGCGCTCCTCGACGAGCTTCAGCACGTAGGAGAGGACGGCCTCGGTAAAGGCGTCGGCCAGCGATCCCCGGCTCAGCTCGCCGACCCGCCCGAGGCCGACGACGATGGCGCCGCCGGGCTTGGCGTCCTCGCGCCGGTCGAGGATCACCTCGGAGGTGCCGATTGGCCCGGGGTAGCGGCCGAGGTTGTAGCGGCGGGAGAGCCGGCCGCCGAGCTGTCGGTCGAGGGCGCGCTCGGCGCTGACGATCGGGTCGCCCTGATAGTGCCCGACGGCCACCGGCTGTGACGCGTAGGCGAGGTCGCCGTAGCAGACGGCCACCCGGATCGGCGGCTCGGTCTCCTCTTCGTCGAAGTCGACGGGCTCGTCGCCGAGCGCCGCGGACTCGAGCTCGGTCTGACTCGGGAAGACGTCCACCGCCTCGTCGGCATCGTCTTCGCGAAGCACGAAGGTGTCGGCGGCCGAGCGGGTCGAGGGCTG
>JAHEKO010000231.1:0-2687 GCA_024638355.1 Acidobacteriota bacterium | reverse complement strand
CGGGCTCGTCGCCGAGCGCCGCGGACTCGAGCTCGGTCTGACTCGGGAAGACGTCCACCGCCTCGTCGGCATCGTCTTCGCGAAGCACGAAGGTGTCGGCGGCCGAGCGGGTCGAGGGCTGTCGCGTCGACAGCCGCTGGGTCGTCCCTTCGCGCAGGAGCTCGTCGATCGCCGGGAACGACGGCTTGTGATTGGCCAGCGCCCCGTGCTTGACGCCGGCCATGTAGAAGGTGGGCAGGCCCTCCAACAGCCCCGAGCTCCACGGCACGCGGCCGTCGCCAGCGGCCGACGCCTCGAAGACGACTTCCTCGCCGCCTTCCACCTTCAGGCCGACCGGCGTGGCGGGCGCCTGACCGGCCACGTAGACCATGTGCTCGCGGTCGATCGGGGCGTCGACCAATACCTCGCGCAGCTTTCGCGCCGCCGCCAGGTCGGCCGGGCGCGGCGGCGTCCACTTGCCGTCGTCGGCCGCCGCGAGCTCGTTCCAGAGGTCGGGCTCGAAGAAGCTCTTGCCGCCGTCGTCGGGCAGGAGCTCGAGCAGGCCGCGAAAGCCGCTGACGATCTCCTGGACCTCCCGCCGGTTGTGCTTGATGTCGATCAGGGCGAGCTGGCGCAGCACCTTCTCACGGGCCAGCACCACGCGTGGAATCGTGTACGAGCCGCCGTTCGGAGTGCCGAGCATGATCAGCCGGCTGCCCTTGCGCTCTTTGAACCGCTCCCACACGGTGCGGCGCTGGGCGAACATCGCGCGCGCGACCAGGCCGCCCATGGAGTGGGCCAGGAGGCGCACCGGCAGCTCGGTCTCGGCGAGCTTGGCGTCCACCGCTTCGGCGAAGCGCCGGCCCTCGTCGAGGATCGACAAGCGCCAGTCGTAGGGGAACGGCACGACCTCGTGCCCGGTGCCCTCCAGATAGTGGATCAGGTCGAAGTAGGAGCGGCCGATCACCGCGTCGGGCTCGACGCCGGTGGCGTCCATCGCCAGCTTGGCGAGACCGCCCCCGGCGAGGTCTTTCGGGTCGGCCCAGATCCGGTCGCCGCCGACCTTCAGGTGGGAGCCCATGATGCCGGGAAGCAAGAAGACCACCGGCCGCGGCTCGGTGCCGGCGCCGCGGAACGAGCGCCGCGTGATCTCGCGTGCCGGCATGGCTTCGTCGAGCGGACGGAACTTGCCGGCGTCGATCGCGCTCTCGGCGAGGGCGGTGCCCAGCTGCTCGACCGAGCCTTCGTTGCGAAAGTACTGGAAATGATTGACGCTGTCGCCCTGGTCGAAGAAGAAGCGACCGCGGCCTGCGGCGCGCGGCGTGCCGCCGTACATGGCCGGGGTGTTGACCACGAGGTCGTGATCCTCGCGATAGAACAGATCGGTGGCGAAGGTCTTGAGCCGCCCCCATACGCCGCGGCCCTCGAGATCGCCCGCGATGACCGAGAGATCCGCGTCGACCACCTTGTCCTGGCGGTTCAGCATCCGCACCAGGGGCGAGGTCGGCATCTGCGCCTCGAGGCCGGGAAGCTCGGTCGGGTCGATTCGCTTCTTGGCCACGGCCAGCACGAGGGTCTTGACGAAGTCGTAGGTCTGACTCGCCTTCAGCGCGGGGATCATGCCGAGGGCGTTGAGGCCGATCGACAGGTAGCGGTCGAGCCGGCCCGAGGCGAGCGTCGTGCCGCGCGCCGGGCAGGCGACGCGGACGAAGCGCTGGATCTTCAGACTCTTGCGGGTGAGCACCTTGGCCAGGGCTTCGAGCTGCCGCTTGCTGTTCGCCGCCTGGTCGCCGTGATCGTCGAACTGCCGGAGATCGTCCTCGTCGAACAGGGCACCGTCGGTGACCCGCTGGCCCTGACAGAGGAGCTCGCAGACCAGACCGCCGCGCGAGTGGCTGACCAGGTGCACCTCGGCGCCGGCGGGCAGGATAGACGCGAGCTCGCGGGCGTTCTCGATCGGGCTCTTGGTCAGCGTCTTGTGCTCGAACGCGTAGATCCGGCCGTCGTAGCTCTCGCGCACCTGGTCCCAGGCCCTCTTGCGCTCATCCTCGGCCAGGCCGCCGAAGCTGCCGCTGGTGGTCGACGCGGTGCCGTGGACGAAGACCAGGATCGGCCCCGAGGCGTCGACGCCCCTGGCGCCGGTGATCTTCTTGCCGAGCTGGTCGGGCCGCGAGCACTCGTAGAGGCCCGGCCCAGGCTCGAGCTGGCCCTCCAGGTAGGAGGCGATCGCCTGAGCGCTCATCCCGGCCAGATCGACGTCGAGGATCTTGAGCCCGGTCACCGCCCAGGCGCCGGCTCCGCGGCTGCGCGCCGTCGCGGGCCACGCGCCCGGAATCACCAGGGCGCCGTCCGCGCCCGAGCGGGTGCCGTGCTCGGCGAGGTCCTCCTGCATCTGCTCCACCGACACCCACATGCGGATGCCGCCTTCCATCTCGATCTCGACGACCGAGTCGGCGGCCACATCGGGGATCTCGACCTGCTCGCCGGCCCGCGAGCCCTCGACCCGTACGGCGTCCTTCACCGCGACCCGGATCTTGGTGCCCAGTACCCGGTCTACCTTGGCCTGCGCGACCACCTCGTCGCGCCGGCCGGGAATCTTGAGCTGCGTCATCGATCGCCTCCACGGAGGTCCATGGTCAACCTGAGCGGGGGGCTACTGGAGCCCCGACCGGCCCGCTATATGCGTCTTTCTCGAGCTTTTACGGCGA
>JAHEKO010000230.1 GCA_024638355.1 Acidobacteriota bacterium | reverse complement strand
CTCGCGCACTGGCAGCTCTGGGCCGGCGGCGCCCTGGCGCTCCTCTTCCTCGTGCCCTATGCGCTCTGGAACGCGGCACACGACTGGCCCACCCTCGAGTTCATGGCCAACGCCAAGAAGTTCAAGATCGCCCAGATGACTCCGCTCGAGTTCTTCGGCGAGCAGGTGCTGGCCAACAGCCCGCCGCTCGCCCCGATCTGGCTCGGTGGACTGCTGTGGCTCTTCGTGCCCCGCGGCGGCGGGAAGTTCCGTGCCGTCGGCTGGACCTTCGTCGGGGTGTTCTTCCTGCTGGTCGCGATGAAGGTCAAGCCCTACTACCTCTTCCCGGCGTTCGCGATGCTGTTCGCCGCCGGCGGCTGCGCCGTCGAGCAGCTCATCGGCTCGATCCGGCGTCCACGGCTCAGAGCCGGGGCGGCCGTCTTCGCTCTCTTCTGGGTGGTCTCGTCGGGCCTCATGACCCTGCCGCTCTCCATCCCGATCCTCGGGCCGGACGGCTTCCTCGCCTACCAGGCGAAGCTCGGCATGGGACCGAAGCACTACGAGAACAACCCGGTGGGAGCGATGCCGCAGTACTTCTCGGACCGCTTCGGCTGGCCCAACATGGCCGCGGTGGTCGCCTCGGTCTGGGATGCGCTGCCCGAGGCCGAGCGCGAGCGCGCCGCGATTCTCGCCAGCAACTACGGCGAGGCGGGAGCGATCAACTACTACGGAGCGGCCCTCGGCCTGCCCCGCGCCTACAGCACCCACAACAACCATCATCTGTGGGGACCGCCAGACCCGGAGCCCGAGCTCTTCCTCTACATCGGCCGCAGGCGCGAGGTGCACGACGAGCTGTTCGAGAGCGTCGAGGAGGTCGCCCGGGTGAGCTCCACCTACGGCATGCCCTACGAGAGCGACCTGCCGATCCTGATCCTGCGCGGGCTGAAGACGCCGCTCGCCGAGGCCTGGGCGGCAGGCAAGACCTTTATCTGATCGGAGCCGGCCACCGTAGTCGTTCCGATCGGGCGGCGTTCCGATCGGCCGCCCGGCACGGGTCCGGGCGCTACCCGGTTCCGGCCTCACCGGGTCTGGAGGCGTTCCCCTCGGCGGCCCGGCACGATCCGAGCGCTACCGGAAGGTCGCGATGTCGAACTCGGGGGCTTCCAGGATGTGCTTCTTCACCGAGCACTGATCGATCGCGCGCAGGATCGAGCGCTCGTACTTCTCCGGGAAGCCGGGCGGCAGCCCGACCCGCAGCCGCACCGTCTCCACCCGCTTGGTCTCGGGGTTCTTCAGCGGCTCCAGGAAGACGCGAAGCCCTTCGGTCGGCAGCTCGCGGGTGCGGCAGAAGGTCAGGGCGTAGTAGCCCGCGCAGGTGGCGATCGAGGCCAGGAAGAGGTCGAACGGCGAGGGCGCGCGGCCCGGCTCGCCGCGGCGCTCGGGCTGTGAGGTCGCGATCGCGTGCCCCTTGTAGTGGGCCGTCACGCTCGAACCGCCCGGAAAGCTGAGCTCTACTCTCTGCACGCGGCCAGTCTTCCACGGTCGAAAGCCGACCGAGACCACCCGCGGGGACGGGTCGCTATTCCGCTCGAATGTCGTAGGCGAACAGGTTGTCCTGCTCGCGCAGGAAGAGCATTCCGCCGGCGATCACCGGGTGCGACCAGCTCTCCTTCTCGACGTCCGGAATCTCGAACGTGCCGTGCTCGCGGTAGCCCTCTGGCGTCGCCTCGACCAGGATCATCCGGCCGTCCTGATAGCGGAAGTAGATCCGCCCGTCGGCGTAGGTGACGGCGGCCGAGTTCTGGCCCTGGTTACGCTCGGGGCCCCACGCCGCCTCGCCGTCCTCCAGCCGCACGGCGATCGGGAAGCCCTTGTTGTGGCCGGTGCCGGTGTAGACGTGCCCCTCGTGGAGGATGAGGCCGCCGTGGTGGTTCTGCATCGTCTCGGGCTCGACGAAGTAGACCTCCTCGGCCTTGACGCCCCCCTCACCGTCGGCGCTCAGCTCGAGCAGTGCCGAGCCGGTGCGGTAGCCGCTCGAGGCGAAGACGTGATCGCCTTGGGCGATCGGCGTGGCGATGTTGGCGATGTCGTTGGCCACCCGGTTGTAGCCCCAGAGGTACTTGCCGCTCTCGGCCTCGATGCCGATCACCCCGCGGCCGATGAACTGCACGTACTGCTTGACGCCGGCACCGTGCGAGATGACCACCGAGGAGTAGCCCGCCCCGTAGGCGCCTTGCGAGCCGATCCGCCCGATCGGCGCCTTCCAGATCTCCGCGCCGGTCTTCTTGTCGAGGGCGACCAGCGCCGCGGCGGTGACTCCCGGGGTCACGATCACCCGGTCGCCGTCGACCAGCGGCGACTCGGCGTAGCGCCAGTCGGTGGTGCCCATCGCCTGCATCAGGTGGCTGCCGTAGTCCGCAGGCAGCGAGCGACTCCAGACCTTCTCGCCGTCCGCGGCCTTCAGGCAGAAGACCTCGCCCTCGGTGCTCATCACGTAGACGTGGTCGCCATCGACCGTCGGGGTCGAACGCGGACCGAGGAACCGGTCGTCCCAGCTCGGTCCGATCTTCGTCTTCCAGACCGGAGCGCCGTCCTTCCGCTCGAGCGCCATGGCGTACTGACCGTCCTCCAGGTCGCCCAGGGTGTAGATGCGATCGCCCACCACGGCCACGCTCGAGTAGCCGCCGCCGAGCCCGCTCGCCCGCCACGCGAGCGGCGGCCCGCCCTCCGGCCACGCCCCGAGAAGACCCGTCTCCGGCGACCTGCCGTCGCGATTCGGGCCTCGCCACTGCGGCCAATCGGCGGCGAGCAACGGGTTGAGCGTCAGGGCGGCGAGCAGGGCTGTGGTGATCGCGAGTCGCATCTGGTTCCTCCGGTGGACGTTCGGGTTCCCGAGCTTAGAACGAAATCGAGCGCGAGAAGTTCCCGATAGCTTCGCGTCGGCCACAAGGGCCCCCGGCTAAACGCGCCCGCTCGGCGGTCCGTACCACGCCTGTGAACCTACCCGGAAAGGAGTCGAGCCCTTGAAACAAGCGATTCTCCTCCTGCTGACCGCGGCGCTCGCGCTACCTGGGCCGGCCGCGGCCAACGATCCGCCGCGCCGCGGCGAAGACGGCGCCAACATCCACATCGACCTGACGCTGACCGACGGCGAGAGCGAATGGCCGATCCGGGCTCTGGTGCTCGACGGCCAGCGGTTGCGAACGACCACCGGACGCCGGGTGCCGATGGCGACCGAGGTCGGCGAGGCTTCCAGCTCGATCAGCTACCTCGACGTCGGCATGGAGGCGAGGCTCGAGGTACGCATCGTCGGCGCGGGGAGAGTGCGCGTGAGCGGCGAGGTGGAGCTCAGCGCGATCGACGAAGAGCGGACGGCCGGCGCGGTGGCCGATCAGGCGCCGAAGTTGACCACCTTCCGACACGTGTTCGACGTGGTCCTCGCCGACGGCGTCGCGACCCCACTCGCCGAGGTGCCCGACCTCGGGAAGCGTCCGCTCGAGCTCACGGCCGTGGTCGAGATTCGAGAGTAGCGACTCCGCGGCGCGGCAGCGGCCTGGGCAACTCGAGCCGCCGGACTGCTAGGATGGTTGTTTGCCGTTCGGAGAGGATCAAGGCCGATGTCGCAGCTCGGAATGACGCTCGAGGAGATCCGCGACTTCGCGGGCGAGGGCGAGATCGTCGGCTCCGCCGAGGTGTTCTGTAGCTCGGTCGCCTCTCTCGACCGCGCCGGCGACGATCAGCTTTCCTTCGTCAAGGACGCGAGCTTCTTCGAGGCCGCGCGGCGCAGCCGGGCCGGCGCCCTGCTGGTGCCGGAGGCGATTGCCGGGCTCGACACGCCGCAACTGGTCGTCGGCGCGCCCTACGAGCTCTTCGGCCGCCTGCTACTGAAGATCGCCGAGGAGAAGCGGCGCCAGCCTCGCGGGGTCCATCCGCGCGCGGTCGTCGACGACAGCGCAGAGATCGGAGCCGACGTCACCATCGGCGCGGGCGCGGTGGTGCGCGAGGGCGCCTCGATCGGCGATCGCGCGGTCCTCTATCCCGGCGCCTACGTCGGCCAGCGCTCCACGATCGGCGCCGACTGCGTGCTTCATCCCAACGTCGTCGTCATGGAAGACGTCTCGATCGGCGACCGCGTCGTCGTCCACGGCGGCAGCGTGATCGGCGCCGACGGCTACGGCTACCTGCAGATCGAAGGACGCCATCGCAAGATCCCGCAGATCGGCGGCATCGAGATCGGCGACGACGTCGAGATCGGCGCCCTGGTGACCATCGACCGCGCGACGCTCGACACGACGTCGATCGGCCGCGGCACCAAGATCGGCGACCTGACGCACGTCGCCCACAACTGCCAGGTGGGCGAGGACGTGCTGCTGCTGCCCACGGTGGCGATCTCCGGCTCCGTCACGGTCGGCGACCGCGCCGTCTTCGCGGGTCGCGCCGGCTGCTCCGACAATGTCAAGATCGGCGCCGAAGCGCTGGTGGCCGGCACCTCCGTCGCCTTCCAGGACGTACCGCCGGGAGCCTCGATGTGGGGCAATCCGGCCCGCGAGAAGACGCTGGAAATGCGTATCCAGTCGTCCCTGAAACGCCTGCCGCAGGCGCTCCGCGACCTGCGCGCGGTAAAGAAGAGACTCAACCTATGACCGAGCGACTCTCCTCCGTCATCATCGGGACCGGAAGCCATATCCCCGAGCGCCGCGTGCTCAACAGCGAGTTCCTCGAGTCGCAGTTCTACGAGAACTACGGCAAGCCCTACTGTCCGTCCACCAACGGCAAGATCGTCGAGAAGTTCAGCGGCATCACCGACATCATCGAGCGGCGCTACGTTCCCGACGATCTCCAGGCCTCGGACATCGCCGCCGCCGCGGGCGCCGCGGCGCTCGAGTCGGCGGACATCGACCGCGAGACGCTCGACTACGTCATCGTCGCCCACAACTTCGGCGACGTGCGGGCGGAGAACCGGAGGTCGGATTTCGTTCCCAGCCTGGCGGCTCGCGTCAAGCAGAAGCTCGAGATCGAGAGCCCGAAGTGCCTCGCCTACGATCTGCCCTTCGGCTGCCCGGGCTGGCTCCAGGGCATGATCCAGGCCGACTACTTCCTGCGCTCCGGCGACGCCCGCCGCGCCCTGGTGATCGGCACCGAGACGCTGTCGCGCGTGGCCGATCCGCACGACCGCGACAGCATGCTCTATTCCGACGGCGCCGGCGCCGCCATTCTCGAGGCCCGGTCGAGCGCCGAGCCGGTCGGCATCCTCGCCCACGCCGCGCGCTCCGACACCCTGGCTCACGCCGAGCTGATGTGGATGGGCAAGTCGTACAGCCCCGACTCCGACGACACGCTCTTCCTCAAGATGAACGGGCGCAAGCTGTACGAGTACGCGGTCACCACCGTACCGGGCGTGGTTGCCGAGAGCCTCGACAAGGCCGGGTTCAAGCTGGACGACGTCGACAAGGTGCTGGTGCATCAGGCCAACGCCAAGATGAACGACGCGATCCTCAAGCGGCTCTTCAAGCAGTCGGGGATCGAGCGCATCCCGGACGGGCTGATGCCGATGACGGTGTCCTACCTGGGCAACAGCTCGGTGGCGACGCTGCCGACGCTGCTCGACCTGATCCTGCGCGGCGACATGGAGGGACAGCGCCTCGACTCGGGCGACCTGGTGGTCTTCGCCGCGGTCGGCGCGGGAATGAACATCAACTCCGTCGTCTACGCCTGGCCCTAGGCCGACCGCCTCCACCGACCCGGGACCCGTGCCGGGCGAACCCGATCAGATCGAGACCGACGCCCCGGTCTGGCCCAGCCAGCTGTCGAGCACCAGGAGCGTCCAGATCTGCTCGTTGGTGAAGCGCGGGCGGCGCGGGCGGCGGATGATCCGCGCGTCGGCCAGGCGATCGAGGGCGGCGTCGACCATGCCGGGCCGGCGCCCCACCCAGCTCTTGAACGGCAGGTTGAAGCCGCGCTTCGGCCGATCGAAGAAGCCGGGCGGAATCCGCGGCGCCATCAGGTCGCGCACGATCAGCTTGCCGCGGTGGCCGGGCACGTCGCGCAAGAGCGGCGCGTCGACGGCCAGCGCGAACTCCACCAGCCGGTGATCCAGGAAAGGCGGCCGCACCTCGAGGGAGTGGGCCATGCTCGAGCGGTCGACCTTGGTCAGCAGGTCGCCCGGCAGGAAGGTGTGGATGTCGGCCCACTGCATGCGCTTCACCGGCGCGAGATCCTCGCGCCAGTGGCGGCGGAAGTGCCAGAGGTCGTCGTAGCCGTCGATCTCCAGGGCGGGCCCCAGGAGATGGTCTCGCTGCCGCGGAGTGAACGGCCCGAGAAAGGCGGCGTAGAGCTCGAGGCCGCTCGCGGCGCGGCGCTGGCTGGAGCGGCCCGCTCCCGAGAA
>JAHEKO010000229.1 GCA_024638355.1 Acidobacteriota bacterium | reverse complement strand
AGGTCGACGGTTCCTACTTCTTCAACACCGGCTCCGTCAGCCACGAGCTCAAGTTCGGCACCCGCCTGCGCGAGTTCGATCGCGAGAGCGCCTTCACCTGGCCGCAGGACAACGCCTGGGCGATCGGCACTCCTTCGCCGACCGAGGGAGCGACCCTCTTCACGCAGCGCGGTCTCGATCCGCCGGTGAACCAGGAGTACACCTCGGCGTGGGTGCAGGACACCATCTCGGCCGGTAACCTGACGATCAACGCGGGCTTCCGCTACGACGTCCAGAAGGGCATCAACGAAGCGGTGAGCGCCGAGGCCAACCCGTGGTTCCCGACGCTTCACCCGACGCTCGACTTCAGCGGCGCGGATGCGTCCTTCGACTGGTCGACGATCTCGCCGCGTATCGGCCTCACCTACGCCCTGGGCGAGGAGCGCGACACCCTGATCCGCGCGAGCCTCTCGCAGTTCCCCGAGCAGCTTCAGACCGGCGACATCGACCGGACCAACCCGGCCGGCGCCTCGTATCTGACGCTCAACTGGTTCGACACGGACGGTAGCGGCGATTTCAACGGCTCGATCCTGGGAGGCAACGGTCCCGACGTCGTCGAGATCGACGGCACCGACGGCTTCGACCTCGATAACCCGCTGTCGCTCTCGAGTCCGAACGTGACCGATCCGGGTCTCGATCCGGAGCTCACCACCGAGCTGATCGTCGGCGTCGAGCACGCCTTCCGGCCCGAGTTCGTCGCCGGTGCGCAGTTCACCTGGCGCCGAATCGAGGACATCAAGGACGAGGTCGCTTTCGTTCGCGACGCGGCGGGCAACACGCGCCTGCAGCGGCGGGAGGACTACGTCGTCGACAGCATCGCGTCGGGCAACCTGCCCAGCGGCACTCCCTATGCGTTTCCGGTCTTCTCGCTCGATCCGTCGCTCAGCTTCACGGGCGGCGAGTTCCTGGTCAACGGCGACCGCGAGCGCGAGTACCAGGGCTTCAACATCAACTTCACCAAGCGCCTCGCCAACCGGTGGATGGCCCGCGGCTACATCCAGTTCGGTGAAGCCGAGTGGGACGTGCCGGCCAGCTTCTCGGCGCAGCAGAGCGGCAACATCTGCGAAGACGATCTGACGTTCGGCTGCCAGGGCGCCAACGGCGGCTCGATCGACGGCGGTGTCTACGCGGTCCAGGCGGCCGGTTCCGGCGCCAAGGCCGACGTGTGGATCCAGAGCAGCTGGCAGTACAACCTGAACGGCATGTACCAGGTTGCTCCGGATCGCCCGTGGGGCTTCAACGTCGCGGCCAACATCTTCGGCCGTGAGGGCTATCCGCTGCCCTACTTCCTCGACATCCGGACGTCGGACGGCCAGTCGCGCGACATTCTGGTCGTCGGCGCCGTCGACGAGTTCCGCGTGGACGACATCTTCACCGTCGACCTGCGGCTCGACAAGGAGTTCGCGGCCACCGGCAACGTCAGCTTCACGCTCGGCCTGGATCTCTTCAACGCTCTCAACGAGAACTACACCATGCAGCGTGAGCGCGGCCTCAGCCGCGGCACGGGCGACTTCCTCCGGGAGACGCTCAGCCCGCGGATCTGGCGGATCAGCGCTCGCCTGAACTGGAAGTAGGTCTCTTCCACAGAAGCTCGTCTTCTGACCGGGGGCTTCGGCCCCCGGTTTTTTCTTATCCGGTGGTGAGCTCGCCGAGGCGCTCGACCGCCTCGCCGAGCCGGTCGAGAGAAGGCGCCCTGCCCTGGAAGACCGCCCCGGAGCCGCCGCCGCGGCCGCCGAGGAGCTCGGCGATCTGCCGCCCGGCCGCGCCGGCGTCGACTCCCGATTCGGCGCCCGCCGCGAGCAGGAAGAGCGCGCCGCCGTCGGCGCCGGCGGTCAGGAGGGCGACCTTGCGCGGCGCCTCCGCGCCCAGCCGCTGCGCCACGCGCCGCAGAAAGCCGCCATCGGCCCTCTCGAAGTGCTCCACGATGAGGCGTCGAGCGTCGAGAGCCAGGGCGGCCGCCCGCGCGTCGGCCAGCTCTCCGGTCACTCGCCGCAACGCGCCGCGGGTCTCCTTCAGTGAGTCGAGTCGGGTGGCGGCGATCTCGACCAGCTCTTCGCCCGAGCTCTCGAAGAGCGCTCGGAGCCTCCGGTTGCGATCTTCCAGCTCCGCCAGGCGCCGGCGGACCCGGCCGCCCGCCAACCAGTAGAGGCGGATGCCGCCCCGCATGGCCTCGGTCGGTCCGAGCCGGATCGACTCGATCTCGGCGGTGGAGCGGAGGTGCGTGCCGCCGCAAGTGGTCACGTCGAGGCCTTCGATCTCGACCAGGCGAATTTCGCCGCTGTGGGTGTCGGGGAGCCCGCGGCTGCGGATGTCGAGCCGGGCGTACTCGCCGGGCGGGATCCTTCTGGCCTTGACCGGCCGCGCGGCCCGAACCGCCTGCAGGGCGATCTCCTCGAGCTCGTCCAGCGCCCCGGCCTCGATGGCCGCGGTGTCGAGCTCGATATCGGAGCGGCGCTCGCCGAGATGGAAGGACGTCGTCTCCCAGCCGAAGCGCTCGGCCGCCAGGGCGCTCAGCAGGTGCTGGGCGGTGTGCTGCTGCATGTGATCGTAGCGGCGGGCCCAGTCGAGCTCCAGCTCGGCCGGACCGGGCTCGGAGGGCGCTTCCAGCAGGTGCAGCACCCCCTCCGCTGTGCGCCGAACGTCTACGACGGCGATGCCATTCAGGCGGCCGCGGTCCGCGGGCTGGCCGCCGCCTTCGGGGTAGAGGAGGCTGTCGGCGAGGATTGCGTAGGGCCCGGCATCGATCTTTCCGGTGGAGATCACCTCGGTGGTGAGGCGGGTCAGGTAGGGCTGACGCTCGTAGGCCGGCAGGTCCGCCATCGACAGAGGGATTCTGCCACGGCCACGGGGCGGTCGGAGCCGCAACCTGGCAGGTTTCTTGCGCGTACTTTGTTATCTAGACGGGGCGCGGTCCCGCTTTTCGCCATGTTCGACAGAAGCCCGACCCTCAGCAAGTACAGCGCCTCCAGCCGCAAGGTGATCGGCGTCAATCTCGGCTACGTTCCCTACATCGAGCCGGAGACGGAGGACGATCGCAAGCCGATGCGGAGGGCTATCGTGCTGGCGATCCTGGTGCACGTCGTCTTCTTCATCATGCAGATTCCCGAGGGGCGCGACACGCCGCTGCGGGTCGGCAAGCAGAAACCGGTCTACGCCGTGAAGCAGGTCAGGTTCCAGCCGCCGCCGCCTCGCGCCGAGCAGCAGGTGCCGAGGAAGAAGGAGAAGAAGCGGGTCATTCCGATTCCCGATCCGACGCCCGAAGAGCCCGAGCCGATCCGCGTCGCCGAGATCGAGATGCCGGACGTGGACATCTTCAGCGACACCGACGCCGTCTTCGGCATCCCCGAGGGGCCGCCCGGCCCGAGCCTCGGCGCCGTGCGGCTGACCGGGGGCATCTCCCCGCCCGAGAAGATCTACGCGCCGACCCCGCGCTACACCGAGGAGGGCCGCCAGAGCCGCACGCAGGGCGTCGTCATCCTCGAAGCCGTCGTCGACACCGACGGCAACGTCCATGACGTCAAGGTGCTCAAGGGCCTGCCGCACGGCCTCAGCGAGTCCGCGGTCGAGACCGCCCGCGAGTGGAAGTACAAGCCCGCCCGGCTCGACGGCAGGCCGGTCGCCGTCTTCCTGAACCTCACCATTCGCTTCTCGCTGCAATAGCCGCCCGGCACGGGTCCGGGCGCTACAACGAGGCGTAGCGCCCCCACCTGCGGGGAGCGTGACGAGAAAACGGGTTGTAGCGCCCTCACCCGTGGGGGGCGCCTACATCGAATCCGAAGGATTCAACCGGCCT
Organism: Acidobacteriota bacterium; assembly: GCA_024638355.1. Classification (GTDB taxonomy): domain Bacteria; phylum Acidobacteriota; class Thermoanaerobaculia; order Multivoradales; family JAHEKO01; genus JAHEKO01. Next base: position 2,546 of record JAHEKO010000229.1, on the reverse strand, counting down.
GCTTCTTCTGGATCTTGGCCCAGGTGTCGCGCAGCGAGACCACGCGGTTGAAGACCGGATCCTGCGGCGTCGAGTCCTTCGAGTCGACGCAGAAGTAGCCCACTCGCTCGAACTGCACGCAGTCGCCGGCGCGCGCCTCGGCCAGGCTCGGCTCCACTCGGCAGCCGGCGAGGACCGTCCGCGAGTCGGGGTTGAGGTGCGACTTGAAGTCGGCGCCCCCTTCGACCACGCCCGGGTCGGCGACCGAGAAGAGATGATCGTAAAGGCGCACCTCGGCCGCGAGGGCGTGCTCGGCCGAGACCCAATGGATCGTTCCCCGCACGCGGCGGCCGTCGGGCGCCGAGCCGCCGCGGGTCTCGGGGTCGTAGGTGCAGCGGAGCTCGACCACCTCGCCGGCGTCGTTCTTGACGAAGTCGACGCAGGTGATGAAGTAGCCGTAGCGCAGCCGGACCTCGCGCCCCGGCGCCAGGCGGAAGTACTTCTTCGGCGGGTCCTCGTGGAAGTCGTTGCGGTCGACGTAGAGGACGCGTGAGAACGGTACCTTGCGGCTGCCGGCGTCGGGATTCTCGGGGTTGTTGATCGCGTCGAGCTCCTCGACCTGGCCTTCCGGGTAGTTCTCGATCACCACCCGCAGCGGCCGGAGCACGCCCATCACCCGCGGCGCGATCTTGTTGAGGTCTTCGCGCACATAGTGCTCGAGGAGCTGGATGTCGACCGTGCTGTTGGCCTTGGCCACGCTGATGCCGTCGCAGAAGCGGCGAATCGACCGCGCGGTGAAGCCGCGGCGGCGCATTCCCGAGAGGGTCGGCATCCGCGGGTCGTCCCAGCCGTCGACCAGTCCGTCGTTCACCAGCTCGAGGAGCTTGCGCTTCGACATGATGGTGTGGCTCAGGTTGAGCCGGGCGAACTCGATCTGGCGCGGCGGGTAGATGCCGATCTCCTCGACCAGCCAGTCGTAGAGCGGTCGGTGATCCTCGAACTCGAGGGTACAGAGCGAGTGCGTGATCCTCTCGATCGAGTCCGACTGGCCGTGGGCCATGTCGTACATCGGGTAGATGCACCAGTCGTCGCCGGTGCGGTGATGGTGGGCGCGGAGGATCCGGTAGAGCACCGGGTCGCGCAGGTTCAGGTTGCCCGACGCCATGTCGATCTTGGCGCGCAGCACTCGCGAACCGTCTGCGAACTCGCCGGCACGCATCCGCCGGAAGAGATCGAGGCTCTCCTCGACGGGGCGGTCGCGGTAGGGGCTCTCCCGCCCCGGCTCGGTCAGCGTGCCGCGGTGCTCGCGGATCTCGTCGGCGGAGAGGTCGTCGACGTAGGCCTTGCCCTTCTCGATCAGCCGGACGGCGTATTCGTAGAGCGTCTCGAAGTAGTCGGACGCGTAGAACTCGCGGTCCTCCCAGTCGAAGCCGAGCCAGCGGATGTCTTCCTTGATCGAGTCGACGTACTCCTGCTCTTCCTTGATCGGGTTGGTGTCGTCGAACCGCAGGTTGCAGGTGCCGCCGTACTGGGCGGCCATGCCGAAGTTGAGGCAGATCGACTTGGCGTGCCCGATGTGCAGGTAGCCGTTGGGCTCGGGAGGGAAGCGCGTGACGATGCGCTCGTGCTTGCCGGAGGCGAGGTCCTCTTCGATGATCGCCTGGATGAAGTGCTTGGGGGTGCTGCTGTCGTTGGGCTCGTTCATGTGGGTCGTCGCTCGCCGGTGGGCGGCCATTCTAGTCGCAGCGGCTAGGTCCCGAGCTCTTCGAGTGCCCGGTCGAGGCGAGCGAGCGTTCTCGCCCGCCCGAGGATCTCGAGCGTCTCGAACATGCCGAAGCCGACCCCCTTGCCGGTCGCGGCGACCCGCACGGCGTGGATGATCTGGCCGAGCTTGATGCCCTCGTCTTCCACGAAGCTTCGCATCGCGGCCTCGAGCGGTGCGGCGCTCCACTCTTCCTGGGCCGCGAGGCGCTCGCGGAAGCGCCTCAGCAGCTCGGCGGCCTCCGCGGGCTTGCGCAGGCGCTTGTCGAACGCGGCTTCGTCGTAGGCGAGCTCGGCGTCGGCGACGAAAAAGTCGTCGAACTCGAGAATGTCGCCGGCGACCTTGATGCGGTCGCCCGCCGCCTCGAGAATGGCCTCGAGCTCGCGCGGGGCCTCCTCTTTGATCAAACCGGCGGCGCGCAGGTAGGGCGCCACCCGCTCCCGCTTCTCCGCGGGCGACAGCTTCAGCATGTGGTGATCCTGGAACGCGGTCAGCTTCTGGGGATCGAAGCTCGCCGGCGAGCTGTTGATGCGCTCGAGCGAGAAGTGCTCGATCATCTCGTCCAACTCGAAGAGCTCGGTCTTGTCGTCGAGCGACCAGCCGAGGAGCAGGAGGTAGTTGAGCAGCGCCTGCGGCAGATAGCCGACCTCGCGATAGAAGTCGACGATCACCGGATTGAAGGTTTCGGCCGCGGTGGGGTGGCCGATCCGCTCCGCGATGCGCCGGCCGTGCTCGTGAACGCGCGCGAACTCGGCGTTCTTCAGGTACTTGCCGAGCTTGCGCTTGCTCAGCTTGGTCTTGGAGC
>JAHEKO010000228.1 GCA_024638355.1 Acidobacteriota bacterium | reverse complement strand
GCCGACTTCCCCACCACCCCCGGGGTGTTCCAGCCCACGACGACGGGCGGCAGCGACGAGATCTGGGTGGCGAAGTTCGACCCGGCCGGGACGCTCGTCGCCGCGACCTTCGTCGGCGGCTCGGGCAACGACGGCGCACTCGCCGTGGCGGTCGACGGCGCCGGGGCGGTGTACGTCGCCGGCACCACGACCTCGGCCGACTTCCCCGTAACGCCGGGGGCGATCCAGACGGTCTTCGGCGGGGGCTCCGACGCCGTCGTGGTCAAGCTCGCCCCCGACTTCGCTTCGCTCGCCTACTCCACCTACCTGGGCGGCTCCGGCGCGAGCGAGCGGGTGAGCGGAATCGCGGTCGACCCCGCCGGGCACGCCTACGTCACGGGCCAGTCGCCGTCCGCCGACTTTCCCGTCACGCCGGGGGCCTACGACACCGACTGCGGGACAGGCACCGGCTGCACGGCCGAGGACGTCTTCGTGGCGAAGCTCGACCCGACCGGAACGAACCTCGTCTACTCGACCTTCCTCGGCGGCAGCAAGCGGGACTTCGGCTCCGAGGTCGCCATCGACGCGACCGGCCGCGCCTACGTGACCGGCTCGACCGTGTCGAGCGACTTCCCGGTCACCGCCGGCGCCTTCGACACCACCTACGCCGCCAGCCACGACGGCTTCGTCGCGCGGCTGAGCGCGGCGGGCGATGCACTCGAGCACGCTACCTACGTCGGCGGCTCGGCGAGCGACATCTTCGTCGGCATCGCCCTCGATCCCGCCGGCGACCTCTACCTCGGCGGCTACACGAGCTCCAGCGACTTTCCGGTCACGTCGGGCGCCTTCGACACGGTCTGCGGCAGCTCCGGCTGCGCCGGCGAGCTCGACGCCTTCGCGCTGAAGCTGCGGCTCGACGGGTCGGGACCGGTCTTCTCGACGTATCTCGGCGGCGACCGCCGGGACTTCGGCTTCGGCCTGGCGGTCGACGACGACGGACAGCTCCACATGGCGGGCACCACGAACTCGGCCGACTTCCCCGTCGAAAGCCCCATCCAGGGCTCGATCGCCAGCGGCCCCTCCTGCGCGCTCGACGCCTTCGGCATCGAGATCGGCCCGCCCTGCTCCGACCTCTGGGTGGCGAAGCTCGCGGCAGACGGCAGTGCCCTCCTCTTCGCGGACGTCGTCGGCGGCACGGACGGCGAGTCGCGGGTCGCCTGGCCCAGCTTCCAGCACAACCTGGCGCTCGACGGCACCGGGGCGGTCGCGGTCGCCGGCACCAGCTTCTCGGCCGATTACCCCACGGCCAGCGCCCACCAGACGGCGCTCCTGGGCGGCAACGACGCCGTGGTGACGCGCCTCGGCGGGCTACCCGGCTCGGACACGGTGCCCCCGACCGCCCACGCGGGTCCCAACCAGGCAATCCACGCCGGTGACACGGTGGTGCTCGACGGCTCCGGCTCGTTCGACGACAACACCGCGACGATCGACCTTCTCTACCAGTGGGCGTTCGCCGGAACACCGGGTGGGAGCACCGCGACCCTCTCCGGCGCCACGAGCGCGAGCCCGAGCTTCGTCGGCGACCTGCCCGGAACCTACCTGGTCGAGCTGGTGGTGACCGACGAGGCGGGGCTGGCGAGCGCGCCCGACACGGTCGAGATCTCGTCGCTCAACGTGACGCCGGTCGCCGATGCCGGGCTCGACCGGATCGTAGTGGTGGGCGACCTCGTGCCCCTCGACGGCTCGGGGAGCTCGGACGTCGACGGCGATCCGCTGACCTACTCCTGGGCGCTCGACGCGGCACCGGCGGGAAGCTTCGCGGTGGTGGCCGACCCGACCTCGGTCACGGCGGCCCTTCAGCCGGACCTGGTGGGCGTCTATCTGGTCTCGCTCACCGTCCACGATGGCTTCGTGCTCTCCGCCCCCAGCGCGGTCGAGATCACGGCGACGACGGCCGACGCTCTCGCCGAGACGAAGCTGGTCGAGGCGTGCGAGCTGGTGAGCGCGCTGCCGGCGGGCCTGTTCGACGCGCCGGGGCACCGCAACGTGCTCTGCAACTACATGGCGCAGGCGATCCGACACCTCGAACATGGACGTCTCGCCAAGGCGATCTCGAAGGTAGACGACGCGATCGAGCGTACCGACGGCTGCCCGCTGCGCGGCGCGCCCGACCCGAAGGGCGCCCAGGGGGCGGACTGGATCCTCGGCTGCGCGGCGCAGGAGGACGTGCACGCCTTGCTCGAGGCGGCGCGCGACGCGCTCGACCCGGCGCCGTAGGACCGGCGCCCGCTCGGTCGGACCCGTCGCTCGTCCGGGCGGCAGCGGTCGGCCGCTGCGGGTAGATTCATGTGCCGGGTAACAGCCTCCTCGACCCGGCTGTTCAGACGGCGAATCGTAGTACTGTACGTTCGCATCCGAACAGGTAAGTTCAATGGAATTTCGTCAATTGCTGGAGCTGTCCGCGGGGTCTCTCGGTGACCTCTGGGCGTCCCTTGCAGCGTACCTGCCCCGCGTGCTGGGAGCGCTGCTCACGGTCGCGGTCGGTTGGATCGTCGCCCTGCTGCTCCGCCTGCTCGTGCGACAGGTCGTAGCGCGGATCGAGCGCTTCGTCCACAAGCTCACCGGCGGTGAAGAGGCGCGCGAGCAGAACGTGGGCAGCCGGATCGCGTCGGCTTTCGTCTTCTGGCTGGTGCTGCTCCTCTTCATCGCCGCCGCGGTAGAGCAGCTCGGCCTGCGAGTCGTCGGAGAAGGCCTGGCGGCGATCGCCATCTACCTTCCCGCTGCCCTCGGCGCGGTGATCATCGTGCTGCTGGCCTTTCTGTTCGGAGACTTCGTCAAGCGCGGAGTCGGGTCGGCGGCAAGAGCGAGCGGTCTCTCCCATGCCGAGCTCCTCGGCGAGTCGGCCAAGGTCTTGCTCTTCGTGATCGCGGCGGTTCTGGCACTCGACCAGCTCCGAGTCGACAGCACCATCCTGGTGGTGCTTTCCGCTACCCTTCTCGCCGGTCTGATCGGTGGTGCGACCCTCGCTTTCGGGCTGGGAGCCCGCACCACGGTCAGCAACATCCTCGCTTCCCACTACGTCCAGCAGATCTATCAGACCGGCCAAAAGGTTCGGGTCGAGGGCATCACCGGGCGCATCGTCGAGATCCGTCCGACGACGGTCGTCATCGACACCGCCGAGGGGCGGGCCGCGGTGCCGACGAAGATCTTCAGTGAATCGGTGTCGGCCCTGGTGCCGGAGGAGGATTGAAGTGGGCAGCAGCCGACCGATCATCGCGATCGCCGAGGCCTTCGCGACCGCGCATCCCCAGGCCGCGGCACAGGCCCTGGCAGGACTTCCGGCCGCCGAGGCGGCCGACTTCTTCGAGAGGTGTCCGGCGCAGCTTGCAGCGTCGGTGGCCGGCGGCCTCAGCGCCCACGAGTGGGTCGCTTGCCTACGGGCCCTGACCATCCCTCGGGGGGCGGAGGTGTTGGCGGAGATGCCGGTCGAGCGGGTGGCGGCGACGCTGCGCCGGCTTACGGCCGACGAGCGCTCTGCGTTCCGAGAGCTCCTGCCGACGCAGAAGGCGCGTCGGGTGCAGAACCTGCTTCGCTACGAGGAGGGGTCGGCCGGAGCGTTGATGGAGCCCGCGGTCCTTACCGTCAGAGCCGAGCGCACGGCAGGCGAGGTACTCGATTCGCTGGGGCGAGACCCCAGTGACCTCCGGTACTACCTCTACGCGGTCGACGGTCAGGAGCGGCTGATCGGGGTGCTCGACCTGCGCCGTCTGATGCACGCCGACCCCAAGGCCTCGGTGGCGGGATTGATGACGAAGGAAGTTCAGCGGATCCCGGCTCGAGCCCGGAGGGAGGCGATCCTGCGACACCCCGGTTGGGATGCGTTCCATGCCCTGCCGGTCGTCGACCAGAGCAACGTCCTGGTCGGGGTCCTGAGCTACGGGACAGTGCGACGTCTGGCCCGCCTCGACCGGGAGGCGCGATCCACGCCGAGCTCGGTGCTCGGGTCGCTCGGCGACCTCTACTGGTCCGGATCGCAGCGAGTGGCCGCCGAGCTCCTGGCGATGACGAGGAGGGTGGGATGAGCCTGGCCGACGAGGTCCTCAGCAGTCTCTATCTCGAGCGTCATCCCGACGAGGCCGCCGCCGGGCTCGAGGAGCTCGCGGTCGACGAGGCCGTCGAGGTTCTCGAGTCCCAGCCCGAGCGGGTGCTCGCGAATCTGCTGTCGCGTCTGTCACCGTTGCGTGCGGATGCGGTCCTGGTGCGGCTCGACGAGCCTCGCATTCGCGCCGTGCTCGAGAATCTCGACCCGGCGGTGGCGGCACGCCAGCTGTCGCGGCTGGAGGAATCCGAGCGCGAGCGTTATCTCGCCCTCCTCCAGCCTCGCCTCCGGGCCGAGCTCAGGGAGCTCGCCAGCTACCCCGACGAGGTCGCGGGGGCGGTCATGGAGTCCCGCCTGCTCGCCCTCGGCCCCGAGATGTCTGTCGAGGCGACTCTGGCCGCGGTGAGAACGGCGACGGTCCGGCCCCACGAGCAGGTGTTCGTGGTCGACGGTGAGGGGCTGCTGCTGGGAAGGGTCCCCCTGGCCGACCTCGCCGTCGCGGACTCTGACCGGCGCCTAGGCGACCTTCTCGAGCCTCTGCCGGCGGTGATCGGCGCCATGGCCCCGCGCGACGAGGTGGCGGAGCTTCTCGGCCGGCATCGGCTCACCAGCCTGCCGGTCGTCGACATCGGCGGACGCCTGGTCGGAGTGATTCGCCAGGAGGCGCTGCTCGACGCGGCTCGGGACGAGATGATCGCCGGCATGCAGACGATGGTCGGAGCCAGCAAGGAAGAACGGGCGCTGTCGCCGGCCGGATTCGCCGTTCGCAAACGGCTGCCGTGGCTGGAGATCAATCTCGGCACGGCGTTTCTCGCTGCGGCCGTGGTCGGTCTCTTCGAGGACACCATCGCCCGGGTGACCGCGCTCGCGGTTCTTCTTCCGGTCGTGGCCGGGCAGTCCGGCAACACCGGCGCCCAGGCCCTTGCCGTGACCATGCGCGGGCTGGCGCTGCGGGAGATCCGGCCGCGGCAGTGGGCGACCGTGCTCGGCAAGGAGATGAGGGTGGGCTTCGCCAATGGGCTGGCCGTGTCGGTAACCACGTCCGCCCTGGTCTACTTGTGGAGCCACTCGGTGGGCTTGACCGCCGTCATCGGTCTCTCGATGGTGGCCTCGATGACCATCGCCGGGCTCTCGGGCGGTGCCATTCCACTGCTTCTCGTCGCGCTGCGGCAGGATCCGGCCCAATCCTCGTCTATCATCCTCACCACGGTCACCGACGTGGCCGGTTTCTTCAGCTTCCTCGGCATCGCTACCCTGATGGCCGCCTACCTCTAGGTCAGATCCGAAAGGACTCGAGACATGAGCCTCCTCGTCACTGTGGTCGCTGTCACCCTCTTTCTGTCCGCCTGCTGCTCACTCTTCGAGGCAACGCTCTACTCGACCCGGGTCGCCACCCTCGAAGCGGCCAAGGCTCACGGGCGTCATTCCAAGGGAGCCGAGGCCTTCCTCGCTCTCAAGCGCCAGATCGCCGAGCCGACTGCGGCTATCCTGATCCTCAACACCGTCGCCAATACCGCCGGCGCCACCATCGCCGGCATGCTCGCCGCCCAGCACCTGGGATCAGGGGCCGTGCCGGCGTTCTCGGCCGTCCTCACCCTGGCCATCCTGATGCTGTCGGAGATCCTGCCCAAGACCTACGGCGCGGTCCATTGGCGCACACTCTGGCCGATCTTGGTGTGGCCGCTGTTGGGTATCGGCAAGGCGCTGAAGCCGGCGATCTGGGTCACCGAGAAGTTCTCGTCGCTGGTCACTCGGGGCAAGACGGCGCCAGCGACCACCGAGGGCGAGATCGTGGCGATGATCCAGCTCGGGGCCATGGAAGGCCAGGTGAGTCCGACCGAGCTCGAGCTCCTGACGGCGGTATTCCGATTCGATGAGACCACCGCGCGCGAGATCATGATTCCCCGCCACGAGGTGGTGCCTCTACACGCAGATTGGTCGTTCGAGGAGTGCCTGGAGGTGGTCCAAGACCGCAAGCACACCCGCTTTCCCCTCTGTAGAGGCTCTCTCGACGACGCCATCGGCGTCGTGCACGTCAAGGATCTCCTCGGTCTCGCCGCCGATGAGGCCGCCAACCTGGAATCTCTTGCGCGCCCGCTCGAACGGCTCCCGGACCTGTTGCCGATCCGTCAGGTCCTGAGAATCATGCAGAACAGCCGATCCCACCTGGCGCTCCTGGTCGACGAGCTCGGGTCGGTGGTCGGAGCCATCACCCTGGAGAACGTCATCGAGCAACTCGTGGGCGCGGTCCAGGACGAGTTCGACTCCGAGGCACCGCCGCTGGTCGCCGCCGAGCCCGGCACCTGG
>JAHEKO010000227.1:2931-6393 GCA_024638355.1 Acidobacteriota bacterium | reverse complement strand
CCCGCGCCGCCCTTTCCGCGTTGGACCGAGCGCCTCGCCGCGAAGAGCTCGGCGCCGATCTGGGCCGTCGACACCACCTGCGTGGTTCCGATGCGCCTGGTCGGCCGCGCGCACGACCGCGCTTTCCGATTTCGTTCGGCGATCCGCGATCTCCTGGCCGAGCGACTGCGCCAGCCGTGGCGGGAGATCGAGACGGCGCCGCGGCCCTTCGAGCGCTCGCGGCTCCCGTTCCAGGACGTCGACCTCGCCAGCGCCGACCTCGCGGAGCTGGTGGCGCGCTGCCCGATCGACCACACCATCGGCCCGGTCACGCACACGCGCGGCGGCTCGGGCGCCGGCTACGAACGCTGGCGAGCCTTCCGCGACGACCGGCTCAAGTCGTACGCGGCGCGCCGCAACGACGCCGCGGCCGACGGCGTCAGCCGCCTGTCGCCCTATCTCCACCACGGCCACGTCTCGCCGCTGCGCATCGCTCGCGAGGCGGCGGCGGCCGGCGGCAAGGGCGCCGACAAGTTTCTCGACGAGCTCATCGTCTGGCGCGAGCTCGCCCACAATCTCTGCTTCCACCGCCACGGCGAGATCGAGTCGCTCGCCGTGTTGCCCGACTGGGCGCAAGCCACCCTTCGGGAGCACGCCGGCGACCGCCGCGATGCGCTCTCCCGGGAGACCCTCGCCCGCGGTCGCACGGGCGACCGCCTCTGGGACCTCTGCCAGGCGTCGCTCGTGCGCCACGGCGAGCTCCACAACAACGTGCGCATGACCTGGGGCAAGGCGATCCCGGGCTGGACGGAGAGCCCCGAGCGCGCGCTCGAGACGCTCATCGACCTCAATCACCGCTTCGCGCTCGACGGCTCCGATCCCAACTCCTACGGCGGGCTGCTCTGGTGCCTCGGCCTGTTCGACCGGCCCTTTCAGCCCCAGAAGTCCGTGTTGGGCACGGTGCGTGGACGCTCGACGAAAGCGCACGCCAAGCGGCTCGATCTCGACCGCTACGCGCGCCGGGTGCTGCCGCCGGCCACCCAGCGGCCGCTCGAGGTGGCGGTGCTCGGCGCCGGCCTCTCCGGTCTCGCCTGCGCGCGCACCCTCGCCGACCACGGTCACGAGGTGCGCGTGTTCGACAAGTCGCGCGGCGTGGGGGGGCGCATGTCCGTTCGCCGGACCGACGACCGGCACTTCGACCACGGCGCCCAGTACTTCACCGTGCGCGATCCGCGCTTCGAGCGCTGGGTGGAGTCGTGGCTCCGCGACGGGCTGGTCGCCGAGTGGAACGGCACGATCGAGGTCCTCGGTGATGCCGGTGGACGGTCGGCCCAGCGCCCGACCCGGCGGCTCGTCGGCGTGCCGGGCATGAGCTCGATCTGCCGGCACCTCGCCGCCGATCTCGAGGTACGCCTCGAGACCCGGGTTGCCGGCCTCGAGCGTTCCGCGGGCCGCTGGCAGCTGACGTCCGACCGGAACGCGGACCTCGGCCGCTTCGACGCCGTCGTCGTGTCGGCCCCGGCGCCGCAGACGGCCGAGATGCTGCGCGCCGTCGCGCCCGACATGGCCGCGCGGGCGGCAAAGGTGGAGATGGCGCCCTGCTGGGCGGCCATGGCCTCGTTCGACGCTCCCCTGGCTCTCCCCTACGACGGAGCCTTCGTCCACGACTCGCCGTTGAGCTGGGTCGCGCGTAACGACTCCAAGCCCGGCCGGCCCCGGGGTGAGGCGTGGCTGCTGCACGGTTCGCCCGACTGGTCGCGGGATCACCTGGAGCTCGAGAAGGACGATGCCGCGCGCCAACTGCTCGACGCCTTCGACGCCGCGGCTGGAGGACTGACGGCCCAACCGTTTCATCTCGACGCCCATCGCTGGCGCTTCGCGCTGCCGACCGAGCCGCTCCCCGAAGCCTGCCTATTCGACGCCGAGCTCGGGCTCGCGGCGTGCGGCGATTGGTGCGGCGGGCCGCGGGTGGAGGGAGCCTTCCTGTCGGGATCGGCGGCCGCGGGCCGACTCCTGGCTCTGCGCTCGAAACCGGCGCAGGGGGCGCTGTTCGGAGCGGCGTCATGACCGGCCACGAGACGAAGGTCTGCGCCTCGTGCGGGCGGATCATGACCCCGCGGCGGCGCTGGGCGAACGACTGGAGCCAGGTCCGCTACTGCTCGGCCGCCTGCCGCAAGCGGCGGGTGAGCGCCACCGACCGGGCTCTGGAAGACGCGATTCTTCTGCTGCTGAAGCGGCGGCCTCGGGGCGCCACCATCTGCCCGTCGGAAGCCGCGCGAACCCTGAGCCCCGAAGGCTGGCGCGAGCTCATGGAGCCCGCCCGCCGCGCCGCGCGGCGGCTGGTGGCCGACGGCCGCCTCGAGATCCTCCAGCGCCGGCACGTGGTCGATCCGTCGACCGCGAGAGGTCCGATCCGCCTGCGCCTACCACGGGCCTCGTAATGACCGTGGTAACGTAGGTCCAAGACTTACTTTGCCTGCCCTTCTCTCAGGCGCTCGATTCAGAACGTCGCAAATGCCTGGAGATGCAAGGCTCGCGACCGAGGGCGACGCAGGCGTATTGGACATACGTCGAGGAGCCCGATGGGAGCGAAACGCAGCAGATCGGGCATTTCCGGTGTTCTGGGCGAGGGCTTGAGAGATGGGCAGGCTCGCCGGCAAGACGGTTCAGCGCGGTCACGCGGGCTGACTCGAGAGGTACGCGGATGCGCCAGCGCTGACTCGGCGGTCGGCGACGACGTGTCCGCAGAGGAGACCCACGATGCCATACGATCCCACCTTCATACCCGGATTCCAGATCCCCCTTCCCGAGCTCAGCGACGCGGTCCGGGAATCGGCCTTCAACGGCGGCCAGCCGATCGAGCACACCAAGTTCTCGATCGTCTTCAACGAGCGGCGCGGCTTCGCCTCGGTCACCGCTCACAACGTCGACGGCCTGAACCAGATCGAAGCGGGCAGAATCGACCGCAGAAGCTTCATCTTCGATCCCGACGCGCCGCGAGCCATTCAGGTCGACAACGACCAGGGATACCGCAACAACCGGTGGGATCGCGGGCACCTCGTGCGGCGCCGGTCTCTCCACTGGGGCGACTTCGACGAAGCGGTCGCCGCCGACCGGGAGTCGTCGTTCTGGACCAACATCGCACCCCAGCACGAGCTACTCCACGACACGGCCTGGGGGAGTATCGAAGACTTCATCCTCGAGCTCGCCGAGAACTCCGACCTGAGGATGGCGGTGTTCCAGGCGCCGGTTCTCACGTCGGGCGATCCGAGCCACGTGAACAGGCCGCGGGAGGAACCGATCCAGATTCCCGCCGGGTTCTGGAAGATCGTCGTCATCACCCACCAGGGCGAGCTGCGAGCGGCGGCGTTCCTCGTGTGGCAGAGGGACTTCGACAAGGCCGTGCCGGAGACCTTCGACCCGGTCCTCGAGCAGGTTCGCGTCACCACCATCGAGTTCCTCACCGGAGTCTCGTTCCCGCAG
>JAHEKO010000227.1:0-2831 GCA_024638355.1 Acidobacteriota bacterium | reverse complement strand
AGGCGTCGGAGGGGAGCACGATGTCGGTAGAGAAATCGGATAGCGAGCCGGTTCCGATCGGTGCGGGACGAGGGTTGCGGTACTGGGCTCGCTTCTATGCCCTGCTCAGCATCGCGGCGATCGTGGCGACGGTCGGACTCATCTCCGACTCCGGCGCGGTCGTCATTGCCGCCATGCTCCTCGCGCCGCTGATGGAGCCGATCCTCGGGATCTCCTCCACGCTGGTTCAAGGCTATCTAGGACGCGTCGTGCGCCTGATCGCAGCGACCCTCCTGGCCGCGCTCATCACGATCGTCTGGGGCTACGTCATCCTGGTGATCTTCAACGTTCCTCGGGGCGTCGAGATCTCCTCCGAAGTGATGTCGCGCACCAGTCCGGGTCTCCCGGATCTCCTCGTGGCGCTCGTGGCCGGCATCGCCGGGTCCTACGTACAGATGCGCAAGGAGGAGGCCGGCCTGATTCCGGGCGTCGCCATCGGTGTCTCCCTCGTCCCGCCGCTGGCGGCTTCGGGGATTCTGATCTACTTCGGACAACCCGAGCTCGCCGGAGAGGCGGCACTGCTCTTCTTCACCAACCTCGCCGCCATCGTGCTTTCGGCCTGTGCCGTGTTCTTCGCCCTCGGCCTGCGGCCGGCCCGCGTGAAGCGCGGAGCACAGCTCGGCATCTGGCTCGGCGCCGCCGCGTCCGTCGCGCTCGTCCTCGTGATCGCCGGGCATCTGGCGGACAGGACCCTACACCACCTCCAAGAGGCCCGTGAGGAGCAGCGGATCACGGCGGTCGTCAAGGAGTGGGCGGGGAGCCAGCCCGTCGAGATCCGCAAGATCGACGTGAGAGGCGACGTTGTCGAGATCCGACTTCTCTTCGGGGTTCCCTGGGCTCGGGTGGATGAACGGGTCGCTCCGGGAGAGCTCGTGTCGGAGGAGCTGTCCGAGGTGACGTTGAGAGATCAGATCGCGTCGACGTTGGACCGCAAGGTCACCATGCTGCTCAGCGGCCAGATCGTTTTCGAACAATCGATCGAGGTCGCCGCTCCGAACGCAGGGGAGCCCAGAGAGGAAGACTGAGGGAAGTCGCGCCCGTCTCCGCCATGCGTAGGGTCAGTACTCCTTGGGGGAGGATCCGCCGATGATGGCTACGACTGCTCATCCGGGCCCGGGTCTCCGTCTCGAGCGGGAAACTCCGGGACCGACAACTCCCCACGCTGCCGCAACTCCGCCACCTGTCGCTCCACTTCGCGCGAGCGCTCGGCATCAGTGCCTGGATACGCCGCGCCGAACTGGACTGCGGACGGCATGGCCAGTGCGGTGCCGGACTCGTCGACGATGGCCAGGGCCTTGAGGAACACGTCCTGCTGGATCTCCTTGAACCGGGAGTAGTCCGTGGTGAGGACATCGGCCCTGAGGCGGATCTCCAGAGAGTCGGGGCCGAGGCCTACGAGCTTTGCGTCGCTCTTGTCGTCCCGCAGCTCCGGATGCTCGACCAGCATGGCGCGCAGCTTCGTCAGGAGGTAGCGAATCTGGTCGCGGCTCGTGTCGTAGCGGATGCGCAGCGGGAAGCGCAGCAGGCTCTTCTCCTTGCGGCTGAGGTTCTCGAGCGTCAGCTTGGCGAACTCGGCGTTCGGCACCGTGATGACGGTCTTCTCTCGCGTGCGGATCTTCGCCGACCGCAGCCCCACCTCCTCGAGCACGCCAATCCGATCGCCCAGCCTTAGCGCCTCGCCCACCCGCACCGGTTGGTCGGCGTAGAGGCTGATGCCGCCGATCAGGTTTTCGATCGTGCTCTGAGCCGCCAGCGCCACCGCCAGACCGCCGACACCGAGCCCGGCGACCATCGCCGTCAACGGCACACCGAGCCTCTGGAACGTGAAGAAGATCCAGCCCACGACAAACAGCATCGCCAGGGCTCGGGAGCTCACGCGCATCAGCTGCTGGCTCAGCGGTCGCTCGATGCCCCAGCCCCGGATGATGTGCTCGGCCCCGCGGGTCAGCAGCACGACGGTCAACCAGGCACCGCCGAACATGGCGACGACGGTCATGGCGATGCGGAAGTTGACTCCGACCGCGCCCCAGATCCTCAGGTAGTCGAAACTAGCCTCCCGGAGCCACAGGCCGATGACAATCAGCGTCACTGGACCGATCAACGCCCAGAGTCTGTTGAGGCCGCTACTCTGCGCGACGGGCCTCGTGTACTTCCCGGCAAGCCGCAAGGCAATGGCCGCCAACACCGCACCCACGATGGTGAACAGAAGGAGAGCCGCCCATTGCCAGCGCAACTGGCCCGCGGCCTCTTCTTTCGCCCAGGCCGGCAGCCGGGCGACTATGGAGCCCAGGAGCCGAGACCTGGTGCCGGCACGAATCTCGACATAGTCGGCCCCCCGCTTGCCGGGCTTGTAGGGTAGGTGCCTGACGCGCTCGTAGAACTCCGCGACCCGCGCGACGGTTCTCGCCGAGAAGACGAACTCTCCCGCCTGATCGCCCTCCTCGAGACGGACCAGCTCGATCTCGGTGTGCGGGATGCTCCATGCCGCCAGACCCTCCGCCGCTACCTGGCTTGCGTCCGGGATCTGCGAGTCGGGCGGGAGCTCGATGCGATCCAGGACCTCCTTGAGCTGCAGGGTCGCCTCCCGCGCGAGGCGAACCGCGGTTCTCGGGCCGAGCTCGGATACGTCGATACAGCGCTGGGCGACGGAGAGCGGGTCCAGGTAAGCCGGATCGCCGGCCCGGTAGAGCTCGAGGGTCTCGTCGAGCGACTCGAGCAGCGTGACGATGGTGGCCCGGGGGCTCGAGCGATCGGGCGGCTCCAGGGGATGGGGATCAGCGGATTCGGCCGCG
>JAHEKO010000226.1 GCA_024638355.1 Acidobacteriota bacterium | reverse complement strand
TCGGTGACGAGGGCCTGGAGGAGCTTCGTGCCGAGGCCGCCGAGATCGCCGTCGAGATCTCGATCGCGCCGTTCGACGACCCGCTCTTCAACCGCGACCGCGCCGCGGTCGCCGAGCGCTTCCTGCGCGAGCGGATGGAGAAGCTGCCGCCCGACCAGTTCCAGGATCTCCTGCGGCCCTGCTTCCAGGAGGACGAGATGAAGCTCATCCTGCTCGGCGCGGCGCTGGGGTTCGCGGCGGGCTGGGCGCAGCTGTTCCTGGTCTTCGGCGGGGGTTGATCGGGCCGCCCCTGGCGGAGAGCTCGCTCCCGGAGCCTGCGCGGCGCCCTTTGCGAGCCCCGTGGGATACGCTTGAGCCAACAATCGCAAAGGTCGTCTCCGGTTCGACGACGAGCACCGGCCGGTTGAATGCTCAGCCCGGCGGCGTGGCTCGCCGTCCGGACTTGGCGACGCGGCCAGAAACGGGAGAGCCCCATGTTCGACGAACGCTCCTACATCTCACGACTGGAGTCGGCGGAGCCGGAAGAGCTTCTGAAGATGCTCCGGCGCCCCACGGCGGACGAGGAGGCCGCCCTGCGAACCTACCTCGGCGACAACCGCTACCGCCGGATGCACGACCTCGCGCTGCGCCAGACGCGAGCCGCGGCGGGCGAGCCCAAGGGCAACGTGGTCGTGATCCACGGGATCATGGGAGGTGAGCTCACCGTCTACCGACACGGCAAGGCGAAGAAGATCTGGGTGAAGGCCCTCCGATTGGCCGCGGGCGCCATGCAGCATCTCCGCCTCGACGAGCACGGGCGCGAAGAGCACAATCGAGACTGTCAGGTCCGGGCCACCGGCCTGATGAAGAAGCACTACGGGGAGCTGATCCTCTCGCTTTCGGCGCGGTGGTCGGTCCGCACCTTCTGGTTCGACTGGCGCAAGGACCTCAACGTCGCCGCGGCCGACCTCGCCGCGAAGATCGCCGGCTGGTACTCGGAGGGTACGCCGTTCCACATCGTGGCGCACTCGATGGGCGGGCTCGTCAGCAGGACTCTGATCCTGAACCACCCGCAGATCTGGAAGCGGATGGCGAGCCGGGGGCTCGAACAGGGCGGCCGTTTGATCATGCTGGGTACCCCCAACCACGGCTCGTTCGCGGTTCCGCAGATCATCACCGGGCTGGAAGGCATGGTGCGCAAGCTGGCGAAGATCGACTTGCGGCACAACCGGCAGGAGCTGCTCGAGATCGTCAACAGCTTCCGCGGGTCCTACCAGATGATGCCGTCCCATCTGGTTCTGCCCCACCTCGAGCCGCTGTACCAGAGCGGAACCTGGGCGGATAGCGCCGCGGTTCCCCAGCCTCTTCTGGACAATGCGAGGGAGCACCACGAGAAGCTGGCCAAGGTGGTCGACGCGGAGAGGATGATCTACGTCGCGGGCTACGACCAGCCGACCCTCAACGACGTCGACCCGCGGCGGGTCGCCGAAGGAGAGGCGTACAGCGCCACCCTGATGGGCGACGGGCGGGTGCCGCACAAGCTCGGCCTCCTGGAAGACGTCCCCACCTACTACGTCGACGAGGGGCACGGCGCCCTGCCCGGCAACAAGCTGATCCTGCGCGCGCTCGACTCGCTGCTCGAGACCGGGGCGACCCGCAGCCTGGCGGATCGAGTGCCGGCGACACGTGCGCTGAGTCCCGCCGACGACTCGAAGGAGGCGGTGCGACGGCTTCGCGAGCTCGAATCTCGAGACGACCGGGAGCTGGAAGCGTATCTGCGTCGAACCCGCTTCAGCCGTTCGCTTTCCACCGCCGAGCCCGACTATGTGAGCGGCGACGAGCGGCTCGTGGAAGACACCCTGACGCGAGGTTTCCTGAGCGTCTCGGCCGAAGAGGAGACCCAGTACCGGGAGGATACGGCGCTGCCCAAGCCGAAGCTCCAGGTCCGTGTTCTCTATTGCCCCATCCAGGAGGTGCACGAGCAGTCGGAGAAACGTCTGCCCGTCGACGCGATCGCCGTCGGCCACTACCAGGGCACCCGGCCGACCGGAGCCGTCTACTGGGTCAACAAGGTGATGAGCAAGGCGCTCGTCGACGCCCGCGGCAACGGGGAGGTGCCGGCCGAGGAGAACTTTCTGCTGACCCAGCTCTCGGAGCGGCGCATCATTCGCGCCGAGCTCGGCCAGCCCTTCCTGATGCCCGACCCGCGCGCCAAACCGACCGACCGCACCGCCAGGGTGATCGTGGTTGCCGGGATGGGCATTCCGGGGCGCTTTGGCGAGCCCGAGCTCATGGTGCTCGCTCGCGAGCTGGTCTGGACCCTGGGCCGGCTCAACAAGCGTCATCTGGCCACGGTGCTGATCGGAGCCGGTCAAGGGAACCTCTCGGAGGTCGAGGCGGTCTCCGGGTGGCTGCGCGGCGCCTACCACGCCCTGATCAGCGCCGCCAGCGAGGGCGACCAGATCAAGCGGCTCACCTTCTGCGAGTGGAATCCGAAGAGCGTTCTGAGTATCGACAAGGCCATCCAGGAGCGAGCCGACGTCGATTCGAATCGCCTCACGGTGGACTACACGCCTCTGGACCGAAGGCAGTCGGCGCTACTCCTGAAGAGCGTCTGGGCAGACCAGGAGCGCCAAACCCGGCGTGAAGTCCGACGGACGATGAGGGCCTTGAAGGGCGAGGCGGCGGAACGGGACGACCCCGAGCCCACCCGGCTGACTCTCAGCGTGGAGCAGAACACCTATCGCTTCGGCGCCATCACCGCCGGAGCTTCCATGCCCGAGCGCGAAGTCACCCTCGATCGCAAGCTGGTCGAAACCGCCAACGAGGAGCTGGCCGGCGAGTCCACCCCGGATTGGCAGATCGAGCGGGGCCGGCTGATGGCGGGACTGCTGCTGCCCAAGGACCTCCGGGACAACCTGCGCTCCCAGGCTCCTCTCGTGCTGCTGCTCGACGCGACGACCGCCCGCGTCCACTGGGAGATGGTGGCCCAGCCCGAGCTGCCGGGACAGCTCGCCGCACGGGGATCCGCGGAGCGGCAGGACCTCCCTTTCCGCGACGCCTTCCTGGGCACCGCCCGCGGCCTCACCCGCCAGCTTCGGACGACGTTCGCGCCGCCACCCGAGCCGCCGCCGCCGCCGCAGCGCGTGCTGAGGGTTCTGGTGGTGGCGGACCCCGCCGAGGACGCCCACCTACCGGGCGCCGAGGAGGAGGGGGCGGCGGTCGCCGACCTCTTCGAGAGCTTCAACGCGTTCTACCAGGACGTCCCCGGCGTCCGGGTCAGCGTGACCCGGCTCTTCGGTCCTCGCGACGCCACCCGCACCAACGTCCTGCGTCGGGTGATGCTCGATCGGTACGACGTTCTCCACTACGCGGGGCACTGCTACTTCAATGCGGACGACCCGCCGGCTTCAGGCTGGGTCTTCTCGCACGGCGGCATCTTGAGCGCCCGGGAGCTCCGGCGTATCGACCGGATTCCGCGGTTCGTCTTCTCCAACGCCTGCGAGTCCGGGATCACACCCGACCGCTCGGAGAAGCGGTCCGTCGACCTCGCCCCGAGCTTTGCGGAGGCCTTCTTCGAGCGGGGCGTGGCGAACTTCGTCGTCACGGCCTGGCCGGTGGACGACCGGGCGGCGCAGACGTTCGCCCTGCGACTCTATGCGGACCTGCTGGGCGTCAGCCTGGCCGAGGCTCTGGGCCAGGCCCAGGAGACCGAGACGACAGCAGAGCCGCCGCGGCATGCTCGCAAGCCGCCGTTGCCGATGTACGCGGCGATGCGCAACGCGCGCCTCCAGATTGCGAACACCCCGAACGGCGCCCGAACCTGGGGGGCCTATCAGCACTACGGCAATCCCTACTATCGCTTCTTCGACGAGCGAATCCTCACCAGGGCCTCCGCGCCGCCCGCGGGGCCATCGACGGGGGAGCCCCCCGAAGAGAAGCCGGCCGAAGAGCCGAAGAGGCCGGCCAAGAAGACCCGGACCCGCAGAGCGTCGGCACGACGCCGTCGCAAGAAGCGCGCCGCCAAGAAGAGCTCCAGGCGCAAGAAGTAGTCGGAGGGATTCTCGGAGCCGCCGGTACGCCTGCCACCCGGAGCTGCGAATGAACCTGTTTCGCCACGAGTGGCCGGTCGACTCCCAGAAGCTGACGCTGGCGCTCTGTCACGGCTACGGCGAGCACGCCGGCCGCTACCGGCACGTGGCCGAGGCGCTCAACCGGCATTCGATATCGGTGATCGCGGCGGACCTGCGGGGCCACGGGCGCTCGCCGGGCGAGCCCGGCAGGATCGAGCGGTTCGCGGACTTCCTCGAGGATCTGGACGTGATCGTGGCGCGAGCGCGCGAGCGGGCGGCGGGTGGTCCGGTGGCACTGCTCGGCCACTCGATGGGCGGCCTGATCGCCTTCGACTGGCTGCTCGCGCGCCGGCACGAGGACCTGGTCGGCGTCGTGGTGACGTCGCCCTTTCTCGGGCTGCCGGGGCGGGCGCGAGTGCTGGCGGCGCTCCTGGGTCCGCTCTCCGCCGTGATTCCGGGGCTGCGCGCCGGGGTCGGCTTCGAGAGCGCCGACCTGAGCCACGATCCGGGGATGATCCGGGCGCACGCCGAAGATCCGCTGATCCGAGGCGAGGCGGTGCTGCGCACGATCACCGAGGCGCGGCGCGCGGTCCGGCGGGTGCTGCGGCACGCCGCCGAGCTGTCCGGGCCGCTGCTGCTGCTCTACGCCGGCGCCGATCGGGTGGTCTCGGCCGACGCCACCGACCGGCTTGCCGGCCGGCTGGTCATGCCCGATCTGGAGAGCCGGCGACTGCCGGGCCTCCACCACGAGATCCTCAACGAATCGCCCGAGGCGCGGGGCCCGTTGCTCGAAGAGATCGCCGACTGGCTGCTCGAGCGGGCGCGGTGGGGCGGGTAACCTCAATCCCATTCGCCCGGCACAGGTCCGGGCGCTACTCGCCCTCCCAGCTCGCGAGCTCGCCCTTCAGGGTCTCCAGGTCGTTGGTGACGCCGGGCTGGTCGCCCTCGGTCGCGGCACGCTCGATGGCGAGCCTGGCCGACTCCATGGCGCCGGCCTTGTCGCCCGCCTTGGCCTTCAGGCGGGCGGTCAGGGCGTGGGTCCAGTACATCGGCGCGGCCTGGGCCAGGCCCGAGGCCCACTCCAGCGCCTCTTCGGTGTTGAAGTCGTTCTGGTAGAAGTGGTTGGCCCAGTTCCACACCATCCGACCGTCCTCGGGCTGGGCGTTGGCGACGAACTCGCGGGCGCGGTCGATGGCGGCCTGGTCGACGTCGAACTGGACGTCGAACGGAATCTCGACCTCCGCCCAGCGCAGGCTCACCGTCGTCGAGTCGGCGCCCACGTCGCTGAACGCGATCTGGAAGCGCTCCTTGAAGGGCGCGCTGCGCGGCTTGACCTGGATGCGGAGGGCGTCCTCGGCGGCGTCGTAGCGGAAGGCGCCCCACTGGTCGGCGACCTTGTTGAAGATCACCGTCCACTCGGTCTCGCCCGGGATGGTGAAGAGGCCGTAGCTGCCGGCGGCGAGCGGCTCGCCGTTGATCTTGACGTCGTCGCTCACGGTGAAGGTGGTCGCCTCGTTGGCACCGGTGCGCCAGACCTCGTCGAGCGGCACCAGCTCGCCCCAGATCTTCCGGTCGCGGACGCCCGGCCGGCTGTAGACGATCTCCACCTCGCTGACGCCGACCACTTGCGAGATTCTGGCCATCGGGCTCACCCGGGGCGGGCCGGCGGGGATCTCGGCGACGGAGATCGCGGGTACGAGAAGGGCGAGGGCGAGAAGCGAGCTGATGGCGATTCTTGTCTTCATGGAAGAGCTCCTTTGCACGGCTTGGGTGGGTACGGATCGGTATACGGTCAATCGGGCTCGGAGGTTGTGCCGGCCGCGCGCGCTCTCAGCGCTCGCGGATTCAGGGGTCCCAGGCGGCCAGAACGTGGGCGACGGCGTCGAGCTCGCCGTCGTTCGGCGCCGGCTCGATTCCGAGGATGGAGCACATCATCTCGTAGAGGTGGACGTTCTCGAACGGGGCCGCCACGTAGCCGGAGCGGAAGGCCGGCCCGCCGGCGACGAACAGAGCGCCCATCGACGGCGCCTCCGGGTCGTACCCGTGGCTGCCGCCCGGAAGCCGCAGCGGCGTCTCGAGCCGGTCGGTCGTGGTGATGATCCAGCCCTCGTCGGCGACCGCCAGAATCGGCGGAGTGCGCGGATGGTCGTAGTGGTACCGCGCGGGAACCTCTCCGCGCCGATAGACCGACAGGTGCGGGTGGGCACCGGCGAGCTGGCGGTAGATTCTCTCGGTCTCGCTCGGCTCCGGCCAGAGAGCCGCGACCGGATTCCAGTCGACGACGTTGGCGGTCGCGATGTCGATGAACCGGTCGAGGGCGATGGCCCGGTCAGGCGAGTTCGCCGCCATCCCGTGGTCCGA
>JAHEKO010000225.1:2078-6425 GCA_024638355.1 Acidobacteriota bacterium | reverse complement strand
CCCAGCGGGCTGTCCGACTACGGCGCCAACGAGCCCCAGAGCCTGGCCGCGTCGTCGTCGATCACCCGACAGGTCGGCACGCCCGATCGAACCTACGACGGCGAGCCGATCACCATGAGTCTGAAGGACTCCGACATCAAGGACGTGTTGAGGACGTTCGCTCAGTTGAGCGGGCTCAACATCGTCGTCCAGCCGGGCGTCACCGGCTCGGTGACGGTCGAGCTGACGGAGGTTCCCTGGGACCAGGCGCTCGAGCAGATCCTGAAGATCAACAGCCTCGACTACGAGCTCGAAGGCACCATCATGCGGATCGCGCCGATCGAGCAGCTACGGGCCGAGGCCGAGGAGCTGCAGCGGCTGCGGGCCGCCAAGGCGCTGTCGATCCCGTTGCGCACCATCGTGCGGCGGGTGAGCTATGCGCAGGCGAGCCAGGTGGCGCGCGTCCTCGCCAGCGGTGGCGGTGCCAGCATCATGAGCCAGCGCGGCTCGGTGGTGGTCGACAACCGCACCAACACGCTGATCATCAAGGAGCTCCCCAACTTCATCGATTCGGTGATCGCCATCATCGAGCAGCTCGACATCCCCGAGCCGCAGGTGATGATCGAGGCGCGCATCATCGAGACGACCAAGCGCTTCAGCCGCACGCTCGGCATCGACTGGGACTTCAGCGGTGTCGCCAGCGCCGCGACCGGCAACACCACCGGCCTCCAGTTCCCCAACAACGGCTCGGTTGACGGCGGCGTTCAGCTGCTGACCGGCGCGCGGAACGGATTCCTGGACATCAGTCTGGGCAACGTGCTGAATACCTTCACCCTCGACGCGGTCCTGCAGGCCGCCGAGAACGAGGGCCTGATCAATATCCTGTCGGCCCCGCGGATCACCACGCTCAACAACGAGAAGGCGTCGATCCAGAGCGGATTGCAGATTCCGATCCAGACCGTCGCCAACAACACGGTGAGCGTGCAGTTCGTGAACGCCACGCTGCGCCTCGACGTGACGCCTCACGTCACCGCCGAGGGCACGGTGCTGATGGATATCAACATCCAGAAGCGCGAGCCGCAGCTGGCCTTCGCCGTCGTCGGCGCCAGCAACGCGCCGATCTCGACCAAGGACGCCAAGACCCGCGTCATCGTGCGCGACGGCGGCACCACGGTCATCGGCGGCATCTACCAGGTTTCGAGCGATCAGGGTGAGGACCGGGTGCCCGGTCTCGCCAGCATCCCGATCCTGGGTCATCTGTTCAAGAACAAGCGTCGAGACGACGAGAACGAAGAGCTGCTGATCTTCATCACGCCGCGCGTGGTGAAGCTCTAATGGCCGCGATGAGGGGATTCCGAATGAAGAGACTGATCACACTTGCGATTCTGAGCGTTGTGGCGCTGGGCTTCGTGGCGTGCGAGGGGCGCACCGATCGGACCGACAGTGGAGGCGTGCTGCTCTCCATCTCGGACTTCGACGGCCTGCCGATCCGAGTCAACGTCAACTCCTCCAACGCGCTGCTGCAGGTGGGCGAGTTCGTGGTCCAGAACGTGGCCAAGAACCCGACCGGCGTCGTCAGCGACCTGATGAACGTCGAGCTGCGCTCCTTCGAGGTGGTCTACTCGCGCGCGGATCGAGGCACCCGGAAACCGAACACCTACACCAAGGGCATCTTTGGCGTAGCGCCGGTCAACGGCACGTTCACGGTCGAGAACCTCGACGTCATGGGCGCCGAGCAGTTCTTGAACGAGCCGCTCTCGGATCTGTTCTTCGAGAACGGCGGATTCGACAAAGAGACCGGCAGCCAGGTGATCTCCATGAATCTGACCATTCGGTTCTTCGGCCGAACCCTCTCGGGCGACGCCGTTCAGACCGCACCGGCCACCTTTACTGTTGAGTTCCTTCCCTAGGAGACGACGGGCCATGACGATGACGAAACGTTTCCTGGTCACTGTGGGCAGCCTCGCCGCGGTTCTGGCTTTCGGCCTCGGCTGCTCGACCGACTCGCCAACGGCGCCGGTACAGAACCCCGGACCGCCTCCGGGCACGGGCTCGCCGAGCGCCAGGTGGAACATCCAGGTCGCGGTGAGTCCCTCCGAGCTGACCATCGGCTCGGCACAGCCGTCGACCGTTGCCATTCGTGTGCGCCGCGCCGACAACGGCCAGCCACCCGCCAACGGCACGACGATCGTGGTCTCCACCTCGCTCGGCGACTTCGGTAGTGCCGGCAGCGGCCAGAACTCGGCGGCGCTGTCCACCGTGGGCGGGCAGGCCTCGGTCTTCCTGTTTGCCGGCTCGGTTGCCGGAACCGCGCTGGTCAGCGCTCAGCTCGAGGCGAGCGTCGGCCAGCGGACGGTGGCCTTCCGCGAGCAGATCGAGGCAGTGCAGGCCGCCTTCAGCTTCCAGAACTCCGAGAACAACCTGTCGGTGCAGTTCCTCAACCAGTCGACGGGCGATCCGACCGAGTTCCTCTGGGACTTCGGTGACGGCAAGACCAGCACGGAAGAGAACCCACATCACATCTTCCCGGCGGTCGGCGACTACGCGGTGAGCCTCACGGTGAGCAAGCAGGGCTCCTCGGACAAGACGTCGCAGCTCGTGCTGGTCGGTGAGTTCATCCCGCTGGTTGCCGACTTCAGCTTCATCAACACGGAGCAGAACCTCTCCGTGCAGTTCCAGGACCTGTCGCAGGGCGACCCGACGCGGTGGACATGGGACTTCGGAGACGGCTCGGGCAGTAGAGAGCAGAATCCGGTCCACTCCTACGCTCGCGCCGGCGACTACGTCGTGACGCTCGAGGTGCGCCGGGGCTCGGAGACGGCCATCGTCTCCAAGATCGTCACCGTCGGTCAGCCGCTCGACCTGTTCATCGACTTCATCAGTCCGGCCACCGGCCCCGGCGGCGGTGGGACGCTGGTGACCATCACCGGCAACGGCTTTGGCGGCCGAGTGGCGGTGAAGTTCGGCAGCAAGTTCGGCAACGTGCAGAGCGTTTCGTCGACCGCGATCACCGTGCTGACGCCTCCAGCCGATCTGGGAGGCCCCCAGCCGTGCGACACCAACGGGGACGGCACCGACGACGGTACCCAAATCCCTGATCTGCCGGTGGACGTTACGGTCGAGCTCGAGAACGGGCCGACCGCGACCGTCTCCAGCGGCTTCACCTATCTCTCGGGCGCTGCGACATGCAGCTAGACCGTTAGTTCCTCCTTGGTTGTGGTTGGGGCCGCTGCCTAGACGGGCAGCGGCCCCGCTGCGTATACTGCCCAATAGAGGTAGCTACGGCGCGAAGCACTACCGACCCGTCTGTCGAACGATCGATTCACCCTTCATGCGCATTACCGGTCGGAAAGCCTGGGCTCTGATCTCGATCTCTCTGCTCGCCGCTCTGGCGTGCGAGAGCCCGACGCCCGTGGCGCCGGCCGAGTCGGGGCTTTCGGTCAGCGCCAACCCGACGCGCATCGCGGTCGACGGCGTGGCCGACATCACGGTCATCGCCCGCAAGTCGGACGGCTCGGCGGTCAACGAGGGGACCGAGATCAACTTCGCGACCAACCTCGGCACCATCTCGCCGCGAATCGCCACCACCAACGACCGCGGCATCGCGGAGTCGAGGCTCCGCGGCGACGGCAGGGTGGGCACGGCCACGGTGGAGGTGAGCTCGGGCGCCGCGACGCCGGTTCCGATCGACATCCAGATCGGCTCCCAGCCGATCTTGATCGTGCTCAACTCGAGCACCGACCGGATCTCCAAGGATGGCGGCACAATCGACCTCTCGGCGGTGGTGAGCGACGATCTCAACAACGCCGTGCCGGACGCGCGGGTGACGTTCTCTTCGACCGCCGGAACCCTGATCGACGAGAACGGCAATCCGAATGCGGGCGCGGTGACGACCGACGCCACCGGTGAGGCGAAGAAGGGCCTCAGGCTGACCGCCTTCGAGGCCGCCGCGGTCCCCGACGGATTCTTCGAGGTGGTCGCCGAGACCGTCGGTACCGAGGGCCCGATCAGCGACATCATCGAGATCGAGGTGGGCGGGTTCGTGCAGGACATTCTCGTCACCACGGCGCCCAGCACGATTCCGGTCACCGGCGCCAACATCAGCGTGTTCGCCACGGTCTTCGACGACATCGGCGAGACGGTGGAGAACGTGGGGGTGATCTTCAGCAGCGACATCGGCACGCCGCAATCGGCCGGCCGCCAGCAATTCACCGACGCCGACGGCGTCGCCAGCGACGTCGTGGTGGTGACCGCGCTCGATATCGACGCGGTACCCAACCTGACCTCGTTCCAGGTGCGGGCCTCCGCGCCGGGTCAGGGCGATTTCGTCGAAGGGAGCAGCACGGTGGCCGTGTCGACGTCGGTCGG
>JAHEKO010000225.1:0-1978 GCA_024638355.1 Acidobacteriota bacterium | reverse complement strand
GAGCCGGTGACCTTGGAGTTACTGTTGGCTGAACGAGAGATCGACGACTTGCGAGCGAGATGGGAAGCGAATCCCACGCCGACACTGACGCTCGAGCTGGCTGCCGAGCATCTGCGGAACGACGAGGCGGCGAAGGCTCTGGAGGTGCTCGCTTCCGGACTGGAAGCGCACCCCGATCACGTCGCGACGCGCGTCGCCAAGGGGCGCTGCCACCTGGAGCTCGGCCAGGCCGGGGAGGCTCGCGGCGAGCTGACAACGGTCGTCGTCGACGATCCGGCGCATGTCGAAGCCAACCAGCTTCTGGCTCGGGCGCTCGCCCGGCTGGGCGAGTCCGACAGAGCGCGGGATCGCCTCGACCTCATCGAGCTCCTGGGCGGAGAGGCCCCGGTCCTCGAGAGCCCCGCCGGCGCGGCCGAGGTCGATGACGAGGCGGCGGAGGGAGCCGGAATCGATGCCGAGGTCGAACCGGCGCAGGCTTCGGAGGCCGTGCCGTCGGATCCCGACCCGTTCGTCTTGCTCGACTGGATCGAGTTCGACGAGTCGCGCTATGCCGCCGCGCTGTTCGGCGGCGACGTCTTCGCCCGCTCCGGCGGCGCCCAGGCCACTACCGACCAGACTGCCACGGGGGCGCCCGCCGAGTCCCCGGCCCCGACCCTGACCCTGGCCGAGCTCTACCGCCGGCAGGGTCACTACGAAGAGGCGGCGGGGATCTTCCGCCAGATTCTCGAGCGGCAGCCCGGCAACGTCGAGGCGGCGCGCGGGCTGGCCGACATCAAGAAGCGCGAGAGCTGGCCGCTGTCGGCCGACGACCTGCTCGGCGGTGCGCCCGCGGTGGGCAAGGCGGGCGCATCCAGCGAAATCCTGCGACGCTATCGCGACCGGCTGCGCGGTGAGGAGTAGGGGAAGGGCCCGCTAGCATGTTCGCCGAACGCTTGAAGCGGCTCTACGACCGCCTCGACGGCGCACTCGCCGTCTCCCTGGTGGCACGCGACGGCATCCCGGTCGAGTCCTTCTCGAGCGCCGAGCTCGACATCGAGGCCCTGACCGCGGAGCTGCTGGCCCAGGCCCGGGCGATCTCCGACGATCATCGCGAGCTCGAGGTCGGTCCGGTCCGCCAGTTCGCGGTGACCACCGACAAGTACTCCCTGATGCTCGGTTCGCTGACCGATGACTACTACTTGCTGCTGGTCCTCGGCGCCGGAGGGAGCGTCGGTCGGGCCCGCTACGAGCTGCGCCGCGCGAGCCTCGATTTCGAAGACGATCTCGTCTAGGAGAAAGAACCGTGTTCACCTTCGAGCAGATCAAGGAGCTGATCGAGATCGTCACTCGGCAGGGGCTCGAGCGAGTCGAGATCGAACGCTCCGGCTTCCGGCTGCGGATCGAGGGCCGGAACGCCGTCGCCGTCGAGTCGAGCGCCGCCCGGCCGGTCGAGGCCGCGGCGCCGGCGCTCGAGCCGCCGCCGGCCGCCGCCCAGCCGGCGGCCGAGCCGGAGGCGCCGCCGGTCGAAGACGGACTTCACCTGCTTCACTCGCCGATCGTCGGCACTTTCTACGCTGCCCCCAACCCGGACGCCGAGCACTACGTGCAGGTGGGTGAGCGGGTCAAGAAGGGGCAGGTGCTCTGCATCGTAGAGGCGATGAAGCTGATGAACGAGATCGAGTCGGACGCCGACGGCGTGTTGCGCGAGATCTACCCGAAGAACGCCCAGCCGGTCGAGTTCGGGGAGCCTCTGTTCGCGATCGAGACCGCATAGGGAGCTTCGCTAGCGGGTGTTCGGCAAGATACTGATCGCCAATCGCGGCGAGATCGCGCTTCGGATCATCCAGGCCTGCCGCGAGCTGGGGATCGAGACCGTCGCCGTGCACAGCACGGCGGACGCCGAGAGCCTGCACGTGACCTACGCCGACGAGGCGATCTGTATCGGTCCGCCGGCGTCCTCGGAGAGCTATCTCAACATCTCCGCGATCATCTCGGCGGC
>JAHEKO010000224.1 GCA_024638355.1 Acidobacteriota bacterium | reverse complement strand
CCGCCGGCCAGCCAGCGCCGCCGCCGCCGCGCGCGCACCGCACCGCGCCAGTGGGCACGCACGGAGCCCCGTACGCGCTCCGCACGCTCCTGCGGTACGGCGGGACGCGGGCCCGCGAGACGCAGCAACCGGCCGATGTGATCGCCGGAGGAGGCCCGTGCGTCTAGGGAAGTGTCTCTCTCTTCGTTCATCTCGTCATCCCAACTTCGCCTCGGCGAGGCCGCGGCCCAGGGTGCCGAAGCCGTCGCGGAAGGCCTGTCGCGCCCGTGTCAGCAACGACTCGGCCGCCTTGGGGCCGATGTCCAGCAGCGCCGCGATCTCCTTGACGGTCATGCCGTGTATGTATTTCCATTCGAGCGCGTCGCCATAGCGGGGTGGCAGGTGGTCGAGGGTGACCTGGACCAGGCGGGCCAGCTCCTTGCGGCGAAGCTGTTCGTCGGGGTCGAAGTCGGCCGTCGCCGAGAGCGACTCGAGGGCGGCCAGGATCTCGGGCTCGTCCTCCATCAGCTCTACGGGGCGCGGCTGGCGCTGGCGCTGACGGTAGAAGGCGCTGATCTGATGGCGGCAAAAGGTGCACAGCCACGAGAACAGAGCGGCCTCTCCGCGGAAGGTGTGCAGCTTCCGGATCACCTTGGTAAGGGTCGCCTGGACCACCTCTTCGGCGGCGTCGGCATTGTGATCGAGCCGGGCCAGGGCAAAGCGGTAGAGGCGCGGAAAGTAGACCTCGAAGAACTCCTCGAAGGCCCGCTCGTCCCCGGCCAGGAGACGGCCCACCAGAACCTTGTCGGTGCCACGGTCCAGCCTCTTCATCCGCCTAGCCGGTATGAGTTGGTGAGATGGGCAAATCCTTCGCCTCCGGCAACTTGCAGGCTAGTCGCGCACGGTCTCGAACAGCGCGCGGAGCGCGACAACCAGAACCGCCGCCGCCATGAAGGCGACCACGTTGGACAGGATCTGGGTCAGCTGCGCGCCGACGAAGGGTATCGCCTGAACGGCGTTGGCCGACAGCATCAGCGCGATCGCGGCGAGCAGAAAGCCCTGCGTCTCGCCCGAGGTCACGTTCAGGATACCGACGATCAGGCCCAGGAGGGCGAGAACCCAGGTGAACCAGGTCTGATCCAGGCCGATTCCCGCTAGAACCGCGATCACCAGGCCGACGATGAAAGCCCACTTGCCGATCTGCTGCATGCTTCTTCCCCCGTAGTGAGACAGAAGAGAGGACTGGAGAGGACGGCAGAAGTATAGCGCGGGCGATCGCGCCGCTCAGCCGGCCGACTCGCTCAGGATCCGGCGCAGGATGGCCAGATTGTCCTCTTCGCCCGCCAGGTCGTCCGCCAGAAACCTCCGGATACGGCGCTCGATGCCGTCGCGCCGGGCCAGCGTCGGAACGTAGTGGTTGGTCGGAATGTTGCGCGGTCCGGGGCGCTTTTCCACTCGCAGGAAACCCTTGCGCACCGCGTTGTTCAGCGTCGCCAGCACCGTTCTGTAGTCGCGCGCCTTGCGCTCCTGCGAGGCGGCATGGACCTCGCGAGCCGACGGCGTGCCGAGCTTCCAACAGATGAGCATCAACTCCCACTCGGACCTGGAGAGCTCGGCCATGGCGCTTCATCATATGCCCT
This sequence comes from Acidobacteriota bacterium, assembly GCA_024638355.1. Classification (GTDB taxonomy): domain Bacteria; phylum Acidobacteriota; class Thermoanaerobaculia; order Multivoradales; family JAHEKO01; genus JAHEKO01. The sequence goes on along the minus strand of JAHEKO010000224.1, from coordinate 4,826 downwards.
GCCGGCACGCTTCCGAGGCCCGCCACCGCGTCAGGATTCGACCTCGGGGCGAAACCCCTAAGAGAATCGCGCCGCCCTCCGGCGAGCGGTTTGCCGTTGGCTCGCGTTTCGTCTAGAATCCGTTCGCCAGCAGTTCGCCGCGCGACGAGGGGTCGCTTCCCGAAGGCGGCGACGAAGGACAGAGATGAGCGAACTCAGTCACCTGGTCAGAGCCGTCCGAGAGAACCTCTCGCAAGAAGATCGCCGCTTGCTTCGAGGCGCCTATTGCCCACCGGATCCGCAGGGCTACGACGTGCTCTTCGATCGCGTGATGGAGCGGCTTCGCAGCCACGGGCTCGCGGGTCCGCTCGGCCCACCGCGCCCCAACTGAGCTCGGCGGGCTCCCCTTTTTTTGCCCCATGAAGCCAGCGCATCGCCAGCCATTTCCCGCCTCGATTCGCGAATGAGGAGACGAAACCTCCGCAGCCTGCCCGTCTTCCGCGGGCCGAGCAGAACCCTCATCCTCTTCGATCCGTGGCTGGAGATGTGGCTGGTCACCGGCTGGGACGGCGGCGAAGTACTGATTCCCGAAGCCGATCTCGCCGCCTTCCTCGAACACTGCGAGCGGCATCTGCCGCGCCCGGAGTCGTAGCCGGGCCCTGTCACCCGATCAGCCGCCGCGGGGACTTGCCGAAGGTACTAGGTTTATAGTATCTTTCCGCGCCATGACCCGATGCAAGACCCTCCTCCTCAAGCCCAGCTACGTCCAACGCTCCGCGCGCCCTACCTCATCGGCAGCACGGCGTGCGGCACCACTTTCGACATCCACTTCACGTACTTCGAGGAAGGAGCGAGCGACGTCGCGCCGGCGCCGATCTGATTCGAGCTCCAAGCGTCGCGGCTCATGACCGCGATCTTGTCGAGCCCCTTGCGCTCGAGCTGATCGTTGAGGGCCGACAGCGCCGCCTCTCCGGTGAGCCGCTCGAACTCGGTTCGCGCCCGCTCCAGCTTGCCGTGCAGGAACGCCTGGCGATCGAGCTGCGACCGGGTCGGCCGGCCGTCGTAGCCGTTGATACCACCATAGAGGTTGCCCAGCTCCTCGCGCAGTAGCTCCTCGCCGGACAGCCAGCCCGCGGCGTCCGTGGACACGAGGCCCGAGCGGAAGCTCTCCAGGCGGTCGGCGAGATCGTCGAGGCCGCGACGCAAGCGGTCCCGCTCGCCCAGCCCCTCGCCCCGAGCGGCGGCCTGCTTGCGGAGATCGACCGCAGCCTCGACCAGATAGGTGAGCTCACCGAGGTCCTCGTACACCGCCATCGCCGTCTCGTACTGCAGGCGACGATCCTCCGCGCTGTGGACCGAGCGCGGATCGGGCACCAGCGTGAGCCGGGTCTCGTGGGCGTTCTTGCCCTTGAGGATCTTCACCGGATACTCGCCTTCCGGTACCCGCGGACCGAAGAAGACGAACGGCTGAATCACCAGCGCGGTCGCGGCCGGCATCCTGGGCGCCTTTTGACGCGCCGACCACGTCACCCGGTTCAGGCCCTTGCGCTTGCCGGCGGGCAGATCGAAGAGCAGCTCACCGTCGGGTGAGTAGATCTCCACCTTCAGGTCGCCGAAGAGATGGCGCTTCTTCTGGTAGTAGACGACGCTGGCGCCATCCGCCGGATTCGGACCGACGAATTCGTCGTCGCCGGCGAAACCGAAGGCGGCGGCCGGAATGGCCAGCTCCCCCGCCCGGGTCGGGATGATCGCGAAATCCGACTCGAGAATCTCGGGAGTCAGATGGCGCAGCGGGGTGAGGTCGTCGAGGATGTAGATCCCGCGGCCGTGCGTGCCGATCACCAGATCGTGCTCGCGCGGATGGATCGCGAGATCGCGAACCGGGACCTTCGGTAGCCCGCCGGAAAAGCGCGCCCAGGCGGCGCCGCGGTCGATGCTCACGTAGAGACCGCTCTCGGTGCCGGCGAAGAGCAGGTTCGGCGCGACCGGGTCCTCGACGATGACGTGGGCGTAGCTCTCGACGCCGTCGCCCGCGAGCGCCGTCCAGCTCGCGCCGAAGTCCTCGGTGCGGTAGAGATAGGTGTTCATGTCGCCGGTGCGGTGGCCGTCGAACGCCGCATAGGCGACCCCCGGAGCGTGTCTGCCGGCGGCCACGTGCGAGACCCAGGTGTTCGCCGGCAGGCCGGGCACCGCGGCCGCGACGTTGGTCCAGCTCTCGCCGCCGTCGCGGGTGACCTGCAGGTTGCCGTCATCGGTGCCCACCCAGATCACCTTCTCATCGAGAGGTGACTCGCTGATGGTGTAGATCGTGGTGTGGTTCTCGGCGGTCGAGTTGTCGATGGTCAGACCGCCCGACTCGCGCTGGCGCTGCTTGGCGGGATCGTTGGTGGTGAGGTCGCCGGAGATCTTCTGCCACGAAGCGCCACGATCGTCGGAGCGGAAGAGAAACTGAGCGCCGACGTAGACCCGCCCGGAGGCGGTCGGCGACACGTGGATGGGCGAGTTCCAGCTGAAGCGGTACAGGGGATCGCCCTCCTGCTCCAGCGGACGGATGTCGCGAGTCTCCCCGGTGACCATGTTGTGGCGCAGGATGTTGCCGCCCTGGTACTCGACGTAGACGTAGTCGGCGTCCTTGGGGTCGACGAAGGCGTGGAAGCCGTCGCCGAAGCCGATGTTCTGCCAGTCCTTGTTCTGGATGCCGGCGACGCTGCGCGACGGGCCGCGCCAGGTGCCGTTGTCCTGGAGACCGCCGTAGACGTTGTAGGGCCGGGCCATGTCGAAGCTGACCTCGTAGAACTGCGAGACCGGCAGGCCGCGGACCAGGCGCCAGTGCACGCCACGGTCGCCCGAGATCCAAACGCCGCCGTCGGTGCCGAGAATCATCTCGTGCGGGTTCTTCGGGTTGATCCAGAGCGCATGGTGGTCCGAGTGGGTCGACGCGCCGAGTTGGTTGAAGGTGGCGCCGCCGTCGTCCGAAGCGCCGAGGTTGAGGCCCGGCTTGTAGACGCGCTCGGGATCGGTCGGATCGACGACCACGTAGGCGAAGTAGAAGGGCCGCACCTGGACGGTGAACGCGGTCGAGGTCTTGCGGAAGGTCTCTCCCAGATCGTCGGAGCGGTAGAGGGCGGTCTCGTCGGCCTCGACGACCGCATACACCGTGCGGCCGCGCGACGGCGCGACGTCGACCGCGATCCGGCCCTTCTCGCCGGCGGGCAGGCCGTTGGTCAGCTCGCGCCAGCTCGCCCCGCCGTCGGTGGTCTTGTAGAGGCCGCTCCCCGGCCCGCCCGAGTCGAAGATCCACGGTTGCCGCCGGAACTGCCACATGCCGGCGTAGAGGATCTGCGAGTCCTCGGGGTCCATCGAGACGTCCGCGCAGCCGGTGTCGTCGTCGACCTGGAGGACCGCCTCCCAGCTCTCGCCGCCGTCGGTGGTCTTGTAGAGGCCGCGCTCATCGTTGGCGTTCCACAGATGCCCGGTGGCGCAGACGTAGACCACGTTCGAGTCCCTGGGATCGACGACGATGCGCGCGATTCGCTCGGAGTCTTCGAGGCCCATGCGCTTCCACGAGTCGCCGCCGTCGGTCGTCTTGTAGACGCCGTCGCCGATCGAAGTGCTGTTGCGCGTCCACGACTCGCCGCTGCCGACCCAGACCACCTCCTTGTCGTTCGGGTCGATGGCGATCGCTCCGATCGACTGGACGTGGTCGTCGAAGACCGGCTTGAAGCTGGTGCCGCCGTCGATCGACTTCCAGACGCCGCCGCTGGCGGCGCCGGCGTAGATCGTCAGCGGATCCTCCGCCACGGCGTCGAGGGCGGCGATCCGGCCGCTCATGACCGCCGGACCGATGGCTCGAGCCGCCAGGCCGCCGAAGGTGTTCTCGTCGATCCCTGCAGTCGCGGGCGGAGCCGCGGCGATGGCGATGCAAGCGACGGCGATGAGTGAACGCAAGTGCGGCATGGGCTACCTCCACAGTCAGAAACGGCCCGCAGGCGCGGGCGCGCCGCGAGGGGCTCTCGCGGCGCTAGGGAATCGCTGAAACGCTGCGCCTAACCGTCGGCGGGCGCAGCTTTCGGCATTGCGAACTGATCGTCCGACAACTCGACGTTCAGCTCGGCGGTCTCGATGGTGATTACCTGGCCTCCCTGGGCGCCCTCCGGCTTGCTTTCGATCGAATGCGCCAGCATCAGGCCACCGACCTGCTTGTAGTCGCCAAAGGTGGTCTCGAAGGTCGCCTCCTGACCCTGGATCGTGGCCGTGCCGGTGGCCTTGATCGGCAGGAAGGCGTCGACGTCCAGGAAGTAGTAGCGCACGTCTCCGTTGGCGAGAGTGACCTTGAGCTTGTGGGTGTCGGTGCCCTCGATCGCCTCGATGCCCTCGTAGTCGATCTTGTTGCCGTCATCCTTCCAGTTGACCAGCGGACCGTCGAAGTCGGCCTGCTCCTTCATGATCTTGGCCTGGTCCTCGGGCATCGGCTCGGCCTCGGTCTTGCCCATGAAGGGCATGACCTGCCAGGCGGAATCGCCATCCACGGCCTGCACGCCTGTCATCCCCTGGAAGGTGAACTCGAGGCGGGACTTGTCGGGGCTCTTGAACATCATGACGAAGGGCGCTTCGAAGCCGTTCGGGGCGCTCATCTTGCCGACCATCTTCACGCTCGAGGTCGCATCCCAGGCCTCGACGCCGCCGATGGCCTCATAGTGGCCTTCCAGTACCTGATCGAGCGTCATCTCCTCCTGGGCGGCCGCCGAAGCGACGCACAGGAGCACGGCAGCCGCGAGTGCGGACAGAGTTCGAGTCATAACCTCCTCCTAGTATCTGATTGGTCTCTCGTAGGTGGAATCCGGGCA
>JAHEKO010000223.1 GCA_024638355.1 Acidobacteriota bacterium | reverse complement strand
TCGGCCGAGACGAGATACGGGCGTACTGGGCTGACGCGGTTGCCAACCACCGGGAGGTGCGCTTCAGGTTCGAGATCCTGAGCATCCAGGACGAGGTGAGCATCGTTCACTGGTCAACCGCCTATTCGCGCGCGTCCGGAGGCGAGAGAGCCGCCTTGGATGGAATCTTCCTCTTGAGATTCACCGAGCAAGCGTTGTGCGAAGAGCTCCGCGAGTGGTGGCATCACCACGTCTCCTCCGAACAGTCTGAAGAGCGGTAGCCTCGAAGATCGCACTCTGCCGCACCGCCTGATCGCACCGCACTCAGCCGATCCGGCGCAAACGGCTAGCGCTCGCGGAACGCCACGAACCGCCCCCAGCACGACGCCAGCTCCATCCCGCGCTGCACGAACGCCCCGATGTAGTAACGGCCGCTCTCGGCTGCGGCGATGTCGCCGCCGAGGTTCTCGGCGTGGACGATGCGCTTGGGGAAGAGGTTGAGGTGCATGTCCTGGTAGTACTTGTCTTGCGGATAGACCTCGTCCCAGTCGCCGCCGTACTGCGCCTTGATCTTCTCGTTGGCGACGGCGAACGTTCCCGGGTGAAAGATCCGCTGGATGGTGTTCATCGGGTGCTCCATGGCGACGCAGTCGATGCCGAGCCACTTGACCTTGCGCTCGACGCACCAGTCGGCGAACTCGGGTGACGGTCCGGGGTGCTGGATCATGTAGCGGAACTCGTCGGAGTCCGGGCTGTTCCAGCCGAAGCGGTGCCAGCCGGTCTTGATCAGCAGGATGTCGCCGTCGCGAAAGTCGACGCGCTCTTCGATCATCTGGGGCGTGTAGACGCTCGAGTCGCTCACCGCGTCGGAGATGTCGACGATGACGCCCGGGCCATGCCAGTACTCGAGCGGCACCTGGCCGATGGTGCGACCCGCCGCCCAGAAGTGCTTTTCGCCGTCCATGTGCGTGGCCAGATGGAAGCTGGCGCGGCAGTGGGCGTTGTTGCGGCCGAGGCCGAGGTCCTGGCCGCCGACGCGCTTGGTGTACTTGATCGACAACGGCTCGTAGTTGGCCCACTGCGGAGTCTGCACGCTGAACGGCAGGGTCATGTCGAGCAGCTCGGTCTCGCCCATCGCGTCGAGAAACTCGCGCTCGTCGCTGCCCTCGGGAGCCTGGAGCGCCACCACCCGGCTCCACGCCGACTCGACCTCCATGAACGGCAGAGCGGGAAAGAGGAACCAGGCGCGTTGGTCGAGCAGGCGGCCGAGATCGCCGCCCAGAGCCTCGGCCAGCAGCAGGCCGGACTTCGGCAGCCGGCGGTGGGAGAGGTCGTAGTAGTCGGCGGGCGGGAAGGCCTCGTCCCAGCTCTTGCCCAGGAGCTCGCGCGCCCGCGCGTCGGCCTTCTCGAACTCGCCGGGGTGGAGCCGGCGGATGTTGGTGTTCATCGGGTGCTCGGCCGAGCCGCAGTCGACGCCGACGACCTTGAGCCGCTTGCCGAGCGCCCAATCGAAGAAGTCGGGCGACGGCCCGGGATGCCGGACGTAGTAGCCGAACTCCTTGTTCTCGACGCCGCCCTGGGCCGCGGGGTTCTCGACGTCGGGGCGGTCCCAGGCGTAGCGGCCGTAGCCGGTGTGGATCACCAGGATGTCGCCGTCGCGGACCTCGGCGCGCGCCTCGATCATCTCGGGCGTGTAGAAGCCATGGTCGACGACGTCCGCCGACACGTCGACCACCACGCCCTCGCCCGAGAGGTCGGTCAGCGGGATGTCGGCGAGCGCCCGCGCGCCGGAGTGGAAGGCGCGCGGCCCGACCAGATGGGTGCCGGTGTTGTTGCTCCACTCGATCAGCTGGCCGTTGGCGCCCTGACCGCCGCCCCAGGATCCGGTGAGGCGCTTGAAGAAGTGCACCTGGAGCGGCATCTCGCCGGGGAAGGGCGGGGTGAAGATGGAGAGCGGCGCGGTCAGGTCGTGCCAGCGGGCACGGGAGAGCAGCTCGATCAGTTCGTCGCGTGTCATATCGGGGCTCCGCTACGGCTGGGTGCGCCGCTGGTCGACCGCCTTCATCGCCACCGAGATCATCGACGCCACGTCGGCCACGTCGGCGGGCAGGATGAGCGTGTTGGTGGTCTTCGCCAGCTCGCCGAAGCGCTCGATGTAGCTCTCGGCGACCCGCAGCTGCACGGCCTCCGCGCCGCCCGGAAGCTGGATCGCGGCGGCCACCCGCCGGATCCCCTCCGCGGTCGCGCTGGCCACCGCCTCGATCGCCGCCGCCTCGCCCTCGGCCTCGTTGACCTGCTTCTGCTTGACCGCCTCGGAGGCCTTGATCACCTGCTGCTTTTCGCCCTCGGCGTTGTTGATGGCGGCGTCGCGGGTGCCCTCGGAGGTCAGGATCACCGCCCGCTTCTCGCGCTCGGCGCGCATCTGCTTCTCCATGGCCGCGAGCACGTCCTGGGGCGGGTTGATGTTCTTGATCTCGTAGCGCAGCACCTTGATCCCCCACGGATCGGAGGCCTTGTCGACCTCGGCGACCACCTGGGTGTTGATGTGGGTGCGCTCCTCGAACGTGCGGTCGAGGTCGATCTTGCCGACCTCGCTGCGCAGCGTCGTCTGGGCGAGCTGGGTGATCGCGAACAGGTAGTTGGTGACCCCGTAGGAGGCTCGCTGCGGATCCATCACCTTGAGGTAGAGCACGCCGTCGACGCCGACCTGGACGTTGTCCCGGGTGATGCAAACCTGCTCGGGGATGTCGATCGCCGACTCCTTGAGCGAGTGCTTGTAGCGGATGGCGTCGAAGAACGGCAGCAGGATGTGGAAGCCGGCGTCGAGCACCTTGTGGAATTTGCCGAGCCGCTCGATCACGTAGGCGTTCTGCTGCGGCACGACGACCGCCGTCTTGGCGATGATGATGATCACCAGGATGGCGAAGACGATGAAGACGATGAGGGTGGTGGTCATGAGTTCCCCTTGACGAAAAGAGTCAGTCCCTCGACGCGCTCGACGACGCAGCTCTGGCCGGCCGCGAGCGGCGTGTCGCCGACGTTGTGGGCGCTCCAGGTGGTGCCTCGCAGCTCGGCCTTGCCGTTGGCGCCGGGGCCCAGGTCCTGGGCCAGCACGGCGACCTCGCCGCGCAGGGAATCGATATCGGCCGCCGCGGCGTCGCCGCGCTTGAGGCGTCGCTGAATGGGGCCGCGCAGCGAGTAGAGCGAGACGAGCGAGAGCAGCGAGAAGAGCGCGAACTCACCCCAGATCGGGACGTCGAGACCGGGTGCGACCAGCAGCCCTACGATGAGGGCGGCGGCCCCGAAGAAGAGCAGCACGATGCCTCCCGGGAAGGCCATTTCGGCGCCCAGGAGCAGCAGTCCGATCAGTACCCAGATCCACCAAGCCAAGTCGTACTCCTCGACGGTAAGCGGCCGTTCGGGACAGGTCGAGAAACCGTCCCCATCATACCGCTTCGCCGGGCCGGCTCAGGGGTGCAGAACTTGTACGGTGTACGAGACCGTGGCGCCGGGAAAGACGTTGCCGACGTCGCGAACCTGCACGCAGTACTCGCCGGCCGTGACGCCCAGCGAGACGAGAACGGCGTTGACCACCACCCGGCCGTCGGAGGCGAACACCTGGCAGGGCGTCTCCAGGCTTTCGTCCCAGTTGCCGATGCCCATGCCCACGGTGAGCGTGCGGACCGGCTCGAGCTTGGTGATCCTGAGCTCCACGCCGCCGGTCTGGCTGACCGTGAACACGTTGTTCGAGCTCTCACCCTGGCCGAAGGTGCCGGTAAAGGTCTCGGTGACCCGCGGGACGTCCATGGGCTCCTCTACCGGTGCGGTCGGAGCGGGATCGTCGGAGCAGCCGAACCCGGTGCTGGTCAGGGCCAGAACGGCCACCCAGGTGGCCGCTTTGACGCGGAAGCTGGACTTCATCTCATTCCTCGATCGATCAGCGGGTTATCTCACCCCGGAGCTCGTAGCCGATCACCGCGTCCTCGGGAAGTGCGCCGGCGTCGAACATGCTCAAGCAGTAGGTGTCTTGGGATAGCCGGTAGACCTGCAGCTGCCCCTCGTTGATGAGAACGTTGGTGGTCAGCCTGCACTCGCCTCCCCCCGCGTCGCGCTGGCCGAGGCCGAAGCCCAGGGTCAGGTTGTTCGGCGAGGCCTGGCTCTGGTCGAAGAGCAGGACCTTGATCTCGGCGAGCGTGATGGAGAGGAGCGCGTCGTCCTCCAGATCGAAGTCGTGCGAGCTTCTGCCCTGGAAGGTGACCGTGCCCGAGAAGACCAGCGGCGTGCCGTCGGGGGCGGTCGTGGTGGTGGTGGTGCCGGAGCAGCCGACGGCCAGGAGGACCGTCGTCAGGCAGAGCCGCAGGAGTGGGATTCGCGCCGAGCGCATCGTCGAGACCATGCGGGGGCTGCAACCTGCAAGCGAAGTGCCTACAGGGTGCGCCCCCGCCGGGACTCTACCACCGAGAGGCTCCGAGAGGCGGTCAGGCGCCCGGATCCCAGCCGCCGCCGAGCGCTTTGTAGATGGCGATGAGGTTCTGCACCACCTGGCCTTCGCTGGCGGCGAGCCGGTCCTGCTGCTGGAAGAGGGAGCGCTGGGCGTCGAGCACGTTCTGGAAGTCGGTGAGGCCGGCCCGGTACTGCGTGTCGACCAGCTCGACCGTGCGCTCGGTGGCCGCCACCGCCGCCGCCAGCTTGTCGCGCCGCTGGCCCTCGAGGGCATAGGCGACGAGCGCGTTCTCGACCTCTTCCAGGGCGAGGAGCAGAGCGCGCTCGTAGCCGATCAGCGCCTGCTCGGCGCGGGCCTCTTCGATGTCGATCACGCTACGAACGCGCCCGCCGTCGAACAGGTTCCAGCGAATCGGCAGCGAGATGCCCCAGGTCAGGCTGTCGCCCTCGGTCAGGTCGCCGAGCCGGGTCGCCTGCACCGCGAAGAACCCCGACAGCGAGAAGCGCGGATAGAGGTCGGCCGTGGCGACTCCGACCTGCGCCGTCTGCGCGGCGAGAAGCCGCTCCGCCCGCCGCAGGTCGGGCCGCTGGCGCATCAGGTCCGCCGGCACGCCGGCCACCAGCTCGGGCTCGGGATCCGGGAGGCCGCGCGCCGACGACATGATCTCGTCGAGGGAGCCGGGCGGCTGGCCGAGCAGGACCGCCAGCCGGTTGAGCGCGAAGCGCAGCGCGATCCGGAAGCTCGGGATCGCGGCCTCGGTGGTCTTGAGGTTCGATTCCGCCTGCGCCACGTCCAGCGCCGAGGTGGCGCCGGCCTCGTGGCGGTCGCGCGTCAGGCGGAGGCTGCCGCGCTGGGCGCGGGCGTTGGCCTCGGCGTAGGCGATCCGCGCCTGGAGCGCGCGTGCCTCGACGTAGTTGCGCGCGACCTCGGCGTAGAGGGTCACCAGGACGTCGCGGTAGTCTTCGATCGAGGCCTCCACGGCCGCCGCGGCGGACTCGGTGGACCGCCGGATGCGGCCGAAGACGTCGATCTCCCAGCTGGCGTCGAAGCCGACGTCGTAGAGCTCCTGGGAGCCGAAGCCGCCGGGAGGAGCCAGCAAGCCCAGCGGTCCGTTGTCGCTCCGCTCGCTGACCCCGGCGGAGCCGCGGGCGTCGACGTCGGGCATCCGCCGTCCGCGAGCGACGCCCAGACGGGCGCGTGCTTCCGCGATCCGAGCGGCGGCGATCTGGAGGTCGAGGCTGTCGCTCTCGACACGGCCGATGAGCTCGTCGAGGACCGGATCCCGGAGCCCCGACCACCAGAGATGGAGGTTGGCCTCGCCCTCCATCAGCCCGGCGGTGGCCGCCGCCCGCCAGAGGTCCGGCACGGCCAGCTCGGGCGGCTCGTAGTCCGGTCCCACGGTGCACCCGGCCAGCGCGATCGCCGGCAGCAGGATCAGCGACAGCGCGCGCCTCATGAGGCTCCCTCCTTGAACGCGGCCGTGGGCACCCGGAAGACGATGGCGTAGAAGACCGGCAGCACGACCATGGTCAGCACGGTCGCGAAGACCAGGCCGGCGATGATGGTGATCGCCATCGCCACGAAGAAGGCGTCGGGCAGCAGCGGAATCATGCCCAGCGCCGTCGTCGACGCCGCCATGCCCACGGGGCGCAGCCGGCTGGCGGTCGACTCGATGATCGCCCGGGCGATCTCCTTGCCTTCGTCCATCTGGACGTTGATCTCGTCGATCAGCACGATCGCGTTCTTGATCAGCATGCCGATCAGGCTGAGGAAGCCGAGAAGCGCCATGAATCCGAACGGCTGCCCGCTGCCGAGCAGACCGACGGTGACGCCGATCAGCGCCAGCGGTACGCACAGCCAGATCACCAGCGGCTGGCGCAGCGAGTTGAAGAGCGCGATGGTGACCAGCACCATGAGCAGCACGAAGCTGGGGATGCTGGCGGCGAGAGCGCCCTGCGCCCGCCCCGAGTCCTCGTATTCGCCGCCCCACTCGAGGGTGTAGCCGCGGGGGATCTCGATCGCTTCGACCTGCGGCCGCAGGCGGGCGAAGAGGTTGCTGGCCGGACCGC
>JAHEKO010000222.1:1391-6510 GCA_024638355.1 Acidobacteriota bacterium | reverse complement strand
TTGCGGTGCGTGACCACCACGATCGCCGAGGCGACGGTGAGCAGAGCGAAGATGGCGAAGACCGCGAGCTCCATCAGATACCGTGCCTTACAGCACCCCTCCGATGGTCAGCGCCGCGACCACGATCAGGTTGACCAGCGCCAGCGGCAGCAGCACCTTCCAGCCGAGGCGAAGAAGCTGGTCGAAGCGGAAGCGCGGGAAGGTCCAGCGCACCCAAACGAACAGCAGCAGAAAGGCGATGATCTTGACCAGCAGCACGGTGAAGCCGGTGAGGGCGACGACCGCCCAGTGGCCTTCGTAGCTCAAGCCCGGGAAGTGCCAGCCGCCCAGGAAGAGGGTGGCGCCGAGCGCCGACAGCGTCGCCATCGACATGTACTCGCCCATGAAGAAGAGGGCGAACTTCATCGAGCTGTATTCGGTGTGGTAGCCGGCCACCAGCTCGGACTCCGCCTCGGGCAGGTCGAAGGGCAGCCGGTTGGTCTCGGCGAACGACGCGACCACGAAGATCAAGAAGCCGAGGATCTGAGGGAAGACGTTCCAGCCCGGCAGGAAGCCGAGCCAGGCCGTCTCGGCCTGGTAGCGCACCACTTCGTCGAGCCGCAGCGAGCCGACCGGCACCAGCACGGCGACGACCGACAGCGTCAGCGCCAGCTCATAGCTGATCATCTGCGCCGCGGCGCGAACCGAGCCGAGCAGCGAGTACTTGTTGTTGGAGCTGTAGCCGGCCAGAACGAGGGTGTAGACACCCAGGCTCGCCAGGGCGAGAAAGAGCAGCACCCCGCTGTCGACGTCGGCCACCAGTAGCTTGACCGTCTCGCCGTTGATCTCGATGTCGGGTCCAAACGGCAGGACGGCGAAGGTGGTCAGCGCCGGCACCACGGCCAGGGCGGGCGCCAGGTAGTAGAGCGGTTTGTCGACCTCGCTCGGCGTCAGGTCCTCCTTGAAGAGGAACTTCACCGCGTCGGCGAGCGACTGGAAGAGCCCCAGCGGCCCGACCCGATTCGGCCCGAGCCGGTCCTGGATGAGCGCGCTGCCGCGCCGTTCGACCCAGACCATCACCGGCGCCACGTTGAGCAGCACCGCGAGCCAGAGGCCGATCTTGGCCAGCATCGCCGTGAAGGCAAGGCTCAAGGATGCGCGTCCTCCGCGGGGGGAGTGCCGCCGCCGACCACCGCTGCCGGGGCCTGGAGCTCGACGCCGTGGGCCGGCAGCTCTTCGAAGGTCAGTCCGGCGAGGGTCGGCAAGTCGGCGGCCATCCGATCGAAGACCTGCGCCGTCGACAGGCCGCGCCAGTCGGGATGCAGCCGCCCGAGCAGGTCGGCCAGCGCTTCGACCGCCGGCCGCACTCCGGCGGGCGACGGGAAGGCGGCGCGGAAGCGCTGCAGGCGGCTCTCGCAGTTGACGAAGGTGCCGTCCTTTTCCGCGTGGGTCGCCGTGGGCAGCACCACGTCGGCGACCTCGGTGAGCGGAGTCGAGGCCCAGCCCATAACGACCAGGAGCCGCGCCTGGCGGAGCCGGGCGACCACCTCGGAATCGTGCAGCGGGCTGCCGGGATCGCCGTCGGCGACGAGCAGGAAATCGCAGCGCGAGGCGCCGTCGCCCTGCATCAGCTCCGCGGCGCCGAGACCGCCGTCGCCGGCAACGAGGCCGGCCAGCTCGGCGCCCCGCCGGTTGGGCGAGGTCTCCGAACCGGAGATGCCGCCGTGGAGATTCGGAATGGTGCGCGTCGGCCCCTCCTCGCTCGCCACTCCGCGATGCGGCGAGGCGGCGGCGTCGGCCAGACGCGCGATGAGGAACGCCTCCTCGGTGGTCAGGAAGCCCGTGCCGAGGAAGGCGAGCTCGGCGCTCTCGGGCGCCTGCGAGATGCTCTGGTGCACCCGGTCGATCGCGTCGTTCCAGGTCGCCGGCCGCTGCTCGCCGTTCTCGGCGATCGCCGGCGTACCAAGGCGCTCGAGCTCTTCGTAGCGCCGGAAGGTGCCGCGGCCGTAGTCGCACATCCAGTAGTCGTTGACCTCGGGATTGAAGCGCGGCTTGTAGCGCTTGATGGCGCCGCGCCGGTGCTCGGCGGTCACATTGCAGCCGACGTCGCAGCCGGTGCAGATCGACGGCTTCTTGTCGAGGTACCAGACTCGCTCGGCGAAACGGAACTCCCGCGAGGTCAGGGCGCCCACCGGGCAGATGTCGACGACGTTGGCGGAGAGGGGATTGTCGAGCTCCTTGCCGGGGAAGACGCCGATCTCGGTGCGTGCGCCGCGCTCGAAGAAGCCGAGCTCACCGGTGCCGCTGATCTCCTCGGTGAAGCGGATGCAGCGCGTGCACTGGATGCAGCGGTTCATGTTGAGCACCACGCTCGGGCCGAGCGGGATGCGCTCGCGGCCCGGGTAGGTGCGCTTCTCTTCGAAGACGAAGCGGGAGAAGGCCTGGCCGTGCTTGAAGGAGTAGTCCTGCAGACCGCACTCGCCGGCCTGATCGCAGATCGGGCAGTCGAGCGGATGGTTGATCAACAGGAACTCCATGACGCCCTCCTGGGCCTTGTGGACTTCCGGTATGTCGATGTGCACGACCATGCCGTCCTTCATCACCTGGGTGGTGCAGGCGGTCTGGAGCTTGGGGGGCCCCTCGATCTTGACCAGGCACATCCGGCACTGGCCGACGATGGAAAGCCGCGGGTGGTAGCAGTAGTGCGGGATCTGGATCCCGACCTTCTTGGCCGCTTCGATCAGGTTGGTCCCGACCTCGACCTCCACCTCGCGGCCGTCGATGGTGACGGTCGGCATCAGACGAGCACCTCTTCGGCGAAGTAGCGCCGCGGCTCGGCGCCGGCGCCGCCGTTGTCGATCCAGGCGGCGATCTCCTCGGGGAAGTTCTGCACCAGCGACCGTAGCGGTCCGACCGCCGCGTCCGCGAGCGCGCACAGGGTAGTGCCGCCCATGTTGCGGCAGATCCTCAGAATCAGCTCGGCGTCGCCGGGATTGCCCTTGCCGGCGAGGATCTTCTTGAGCACCAGCTCGGACCAGTTCGTGCCCTCGCGGCAGGGTGTGCACTGCCCGCACGACTCGTGATTGAAGAACTTGGCCAGCCGATGGACGGCGCGCACGATGTCCGTGTTCTCGTCCATCACGATCACCGCGGCCGAGCCCAGCATCGAGCCGGCCTTGGCGAGCTGATCGAAGTCGAGCGGCAGATCGGCGTGCTTGGCCGGCAGGATCGCCGCCGACGCGCCACCGGGAATGAAGGCCTTGAGTTTGGCGCCGCGCCACATGCCGCCACAGGTGTCGATGAGCTGATTCATCGTCACGCCGATCGGGAACTCGTAGGTCCCCGGCTTCTCGACGTGGCCGGAGACGCAGTAGAGCTTCGGGCCGGTGTTGCGCTCGTCGGTGCCGATCGACTTGTACCAGTCGGCGCCGCGCTCGAGGATGTGCGGCACGTTGCAGAGGGTCTCGACGTTGTTGATGACCGTCGGGCAGCCGAACGCCCCCACCACCGCCGGGAAGGGCGGCTTGATGCGGGGCTGGCCGCGCCGGCCCTCGAGCGACTCGAGCATGCCGGTCTCTTCGCCGCAGATGTAGGCGCCGGCGCCGCGGTGGACGTACATGTCCAGCTTGAAGCCGGAGCCCATCACGTCGTCGCCGAGGATGCCGTTGGCGTAGGCGTCGCGGATCGCCTCTTCGAGGATCTCGGCCTGCTCGACGTACTCGCCGCGGATGTAGATGTAGCAGGTGTTGGCGCTGACCGCCCAGCAGCAGATCGCGCAGCCCTCGATGAGCTGTTGCGGATCTTGTTCCATGAGGATCCGGTCCTTGAAGGTGCCGGGCTCCGACTCGTCGGCGTTGCAGACCAGGTACTTGGGCTTGTCGTTTCCCTTGGGAATGAAGCTCCACTTGAGGCCGGCGGGGAAGCCTGCGCCGCCCCGGCCGCGCAGCCCGGACGCCTTGACCTCCTCGATCACCGCGTCGGGCTCCATGCCCAGCGCCTTCTCGAGGCCCTTGTAGCCGCCGGCCTCGCGGTAGCCCGCGACCTGCCGGACCCCCGGCTTGCCGACGTTGCGCAGCAGTACTGGCTCGAATGCCATCAGTCCAGCTCCTCGACGATCCGGCGAACCGACTCGGGCGTCAGGTGTGCGTGGTAGTCGTCGTCGACCATCATCATCGGCGCCTGCTCGCACGCTCCCAGGCACTCGAAGTGCACGAACGAGCACTTGCCGTCGGCGGTCACCTCGTCCTCGTCGACCTGGAGGTGCGACCTCAGGCTGTCGAGCACCTCTTCGGCGCCGCGCAGCGCGCAGGGAAGGTTCGTGCAGACCCGCAGGCGGTGCCGTCCGACGGGGTTCTGATGGTAGAGATCGTAGAACGTCACGACGCCGTAGACCTTGGCCGGCGTCAGGTTCAGCTCGTGGGCGACGGCGGCGATCGCCTCGTCGGGCAGCCAGCCGTCCCAGTGTCGTTGCGCCATGTGGAGCGCCGGGAGGAGCAGCGCCTCCTCGGTGGGGTAGCGGGGCCGCAGGGCGTCGATCGCCTCGCGGATCTCCTCCGGCAGTCTCGGTTCGCTCGCTTCGGACATAGTCAGCTCCCGCTCGTGTCGGTCTTCTTCAAGCCCAGATCGAGGCCGCCCTTCACCCAGATGTAAGCGAAGCCGACCAGCAGGAGAAAGATGAACACCATCATCGCCCAAAAGAGCGGCCAGCTCCCTTCGTGCATCACCAGCACCCAGGGATAGAGGAAGGCCGCTTCGACGTCGAAGATGACGAAATCGATGGCGATCAGGAAGAAGACGACCGAAATCCGTTTACGCGAGCGGTCGAGCAGCGGTTCGCCCGACTCGTACGGCGACAGCTTGATCCTGCCGCCCGAGCGCGAGCCGATGAACGATGAAGCCAGGAGGATGACTCCGCCCATGCCCAGAGCGAAGCCCAACGTCAGTAGAACGGGAAGGTGATCGACTGGCATCCTGCTAGACGTTCGGAGCGCCTCTCGAACGCTCGCTGAGGCTACATTCGAGCCTCGGCGGCATCCGGAGGCGCGGTTCTCACATGCGTTCTAGGAGTCCCCTCGCGATCTCTACAGAAGCGGCCGTGCCGCCCCGAGAGAATGTCACAACTCACGCCGCAGGGCTAGGC
>JAHEKO010000222.1:0-1291 GCA_024638355.1 Acidobacteriota bacterium | reverse complement strand
TTCGACCACAAGCTGAGCCTCGATCTGATCGTCGAGGAGGAGCGCGAGGAAGAGCCGCTGGAAGAGCAGTTCGTCGACGTCGAGGTGCTGAGCCGGTCGCGCCCGGGCGGCGGGGCGTGGCGTGGTCGGGTGCGCGAGGTCCTGGGCGACCCGCGCAAGCCGGGGGTCGACGTGAAGGTGGTCCTGCGGCACTTTCGCATCCCCGAGGCGTTCCCGGACTCGGTGCTCGCCGCCGCCGCCGAGCTTCCCGAGGACCCGACGCCCGAGGACTGGCGGGGCCGGAGCGACTTCCGCGACGAGATCACCGTGACCATCGACGGCCGCACGGCGCGCGACTTCGACGACGCGATCTCGGTGCGCAAGCGCGAGCGGGGCGGCTACCTCCTGGCGGTCCACATCGCCGACGTCAGTCACTACGTGGAGGAGGGGAGCGTGCTCGACCTCGAGGCCTACCGCCGGGGCACCAGCGTCTACTTCCCGGAGCGGGCGGTGCCGATGCTCCCCGAGCGGCTTTCCAACGGCCTCTGCTCGCTGCGTCCGGACGTTCCGCGGCTCACCCTCTCCGCCCTGCTCGAGTTCTCGGCCAGTGGCGAGATGGTGCGCCGCCGCTTCGTCGACAGCGTGATCCGCAGCCGCCGCCGGCTGACCTACTCCGAGGTGCGCCGACTGCTGGAAGAGCGCACCTCCGCGGACGAGGCCGAGTACGGCGAGGTGCTGCCGATGCTCGACAACGCCCACGAGCTCTTGCGTGTGCTCCACCGCCGCCGCGTCGACCGCGGCTCGATCGACTTCGATCTGCCGCAGGGCAACGTGATCCTCGACACCGACGGGGTGACCGTCGGCGTCCGGCCGACCGACCGCACCGTGGCGCACCGCCTGATCGAGGAGTTCATGATCGCCGCGAACGAGGCGGTGTCGGCCGAGCTGGCGAGCCACGAGATGCCGGCGCTCCACCGGGTTCACGATCCGCCGTCGCGCGACGATCTCTTCGAGCTGCGCGAGATCCTCAAGGGGCTCGGCATCGAGCTCTCCGGCGATCTCGACAACCTGCATCCCGGGGCGCTGCAGAAGGTGCTGGGCCAGGTGGCGGGGCGGCCCGAGGAGCCGTTCGTCTCGACCCTGGTCCTGCGCTCGCTGCGCCAGGCGCTCTATGCCCCCGAGGCGCGGGGCCACTACGCTCTGGCGGCGCGCTACTACACGCACTTCACCTCGCCGATCCGGCGCTATCCCGATCTCCTGGTCCACCGCCAGCTCAAGGCGCTCGTCGCCGGACGCGATCCGAACGACGATC
>JAHEKO010000221.1:2453-6563 GCA_024638355.1 Acidobacteriota bacterium | reverse complement strand
CCTTCGTGGTCGACGGCGCCGGCAAGACGGTCATCCCGGGGTTGATCGACGTCCACGCCCATGGCGCCATGGCCCGCTCGGAGATCACTCCGCAGCAGAACTGGGCGCAGTACTCGAACCTGGCCTTCGGCGTGACCACCGTGCACGACCCGTCGAACGACACGTCCAGCATCTTCTCGGCGGCCGAGCTCCAGCGCGCGGGCAGGATCGTCGGACCGCGCATCTACTCGACCGGCACCATCCTCTACGGCGCCTACTCGCCCGGCTTCACCGCCGCCGTCGAGAGCTACGACGACGCGCTCTTCCACGTCCGGCGCCTCAAGGAGGTCGGCGCCATCTCGGTCAAGAGCTATCAGCAGCCGCGGCGCGACCAGCGCCAGCAGATCATCGCCGCCGGCCGCGAGCTCGGCATCATGGTGGTGCCCGAAGGCGGCATGAAGTTCCAGCACAACATGACCGAGATCGTCGACGGCCATACCGGCATCGAGCACTCGATGCCGATCAAGACCGGCTACGACGACGTCGTCCAGCTCTGGTCGCAGAGCGGCACCGGCTACTCGCCCACCTTCGTCGTTTCCTACGGCGGGATCTCCGGCGAGAACTACTGGTACGACCGCACCAACGTCTGGCAGAACGAGCGGCTGCTCCGCTACACGCCGCGCTCGCGAGTCGAGCCGCGCGCGATCCGCCGCACCAAGGCGCCCGACGACCACTACAACCACGTCTACGTCGCCGAGTTCGCCAAGCGGCTGCGGGACGAGGGCGTCCCGGTGCTGATCGGCGCCCACGGCCAGCGCGAGGGGCTCGGCGCCCACTGGGAGATGTGGATCATGCACCAGGGCGGCTTCACCCCCTGGGAGGCGATTCGCGGCGCCACC
The DNA here is from genome assembly GCA_024638355.1 of Acidobacteriota bacterium. Lineage (GTDB taxonomy): Bacteria > Acidobacteriota > Thermoanaerobaculia > Multivoradales > JAHEKO01 > JAHEKO01. Next base: position 5,685 of record JAHEKO010000221.1, on the reverse strand, counting down.
CTCGACGGCGCCTGGTACGTCGGCCTCGACGACGACCTCGGCTCGCTCGAGGCCGGCAAGCTCGCCGATCTGGCGATCGTCGACGGCAACCCGCTCGAGGACCTGCGCCGCTCCGAGTTCGTCACCCACACGATGATCAACGGCCGGCTCTACGAGACCGCGACCATGAACCAGGTCGCGCCCGACGCCGTCGAGCGCGAGCCGTTCTACTTCGAGCTCGAGGGCGGCGACACCGAACACCCCTCGACCGAGACCTGGCTCCGCGAGCTCCAGCTCCGCCACGGCTGGATCCACCCCTAACCGGGCGGCGGCGTCCCTCTCCCCCCGCGCGGGGGGAGAGGGATCGAGGGTGAGGGCGGCGATCCAATCAAACCGCGGCCCTCTCCTCACGCCCAGGGGGGAGAGGGATCGAGGGTGAGGGCGGCGATCCGATCAAACCGCGGCCCTCTCCTCACGCCCGCGGGGGGAGAGGGATCGAGGGTGAGGGCGGCGATCCAACAGTTTCGCTAGGGCGACCCGGCGCCGTACGACGCCCGGATCACCGACGCCGCGCCCGCCGGCGGGATCTTCACTATGAACAGATGGTCGTACTCCGGGTCGGGGATCATGCAGCCGTGCTGCGGATCGATCTCGAACGGCGGGCAGAGCGACGGCGCGCCCAGCTCCTCGATGATCTGGGGCACCGTATTGCTGTGACCGGCCACCAGGATCGTCTCGCCACGCCGCCGGGCGAGGATCTCGGCGGCGACCGCCTTCGGCTCGGTCAGCTCGAGCACGCTCGCACTCGGTAGCCCGAGCGCCGCGACCGCCGGAGCGAGGGTCATCTGCGTGCGCCGGTACTTCGAGGCGATGGCCACCGAGACGCCGGCCTTCTCGACCACTCCGACCAGAGCCTGCGCCCGCTCGATCCCCTCGGGCTTCTTCAGCGGCACGTCGCCGCCGGTCGCCACCTTCTCGGCGTGGCGCACCAGAATGACCGTGGTCTCTCCGGCGTCGTCCGCCCACGCGGTGGAGGCGGCGAGCACCGTTGCCAGCACCACAGCCAGGATTCGCGTCATCTCGGCACTCTCGGGAACTCCAGGATCAGAGCGTCATTCTAGCGCGCCTCCCCGTCCGGTTCGCCAACGCGCAAACCCGCGCAAGGGCGGCAACGTACAATTCGACAGCCCCGAGACAACCCGAACCGGATAGGAGCCGATCATGACGCCTGCCCTGCACCGCACCTCGCTCGCCCTCGCGCTACTCGTCGCCACGCCGCTCGCTCTCGCCGCCGACATGCAGTCGGTGGGCGCGCTCGAGTTCGGCCCCGGCGACACCCTCTTCGTCGCCGACTCGCGGGGCGCCGCCGTCTACGCCGTCGAGACCGGCCTTCCGGACGAGAGCCCCGACGGGGAGATGGAGGGCGTCCAGGACCTCGACGCCAAGCTCGCCGCCATGCTCGGCGTCGACGTTCGCGAGCTCTTCATCAAGGACCTCGCCGTCCATCGACCCTCCGGTACGACCGTGCTGTCGATCCTGCGCGGCTCCGGCGACAGCCTGACGCCGGTGCTGATGACCGTGTCGCGCGGCGGCGAGATCGCCGAGCTGACGCTCGAGGGCAAGAAGGTGTCGAAGCTCGACATCGGCAACGCGCCCGATCCGGACGCCATGATGGGCGGACGACGCAAGGCGCGAAGCTACACGGTCACCGATCTCGAGTTCATCGACGGCAAGCTCTACATCGCGGGCCTCTCCAACGAGGAGTTCGCCTCGACGCTGCGCCGCGCCGCCTACCCCTTCGACGGCAAGGTCGAGACCACCGGCCTCGAGATCTACCACGGCGCGCACGGCAAGTACGAGACCCACGCACCGATCTTCACCTTCATGCAGTACGAGCTGAACGGCAAGCCGCACGTGGTCGCCAGCTACCTCTGCACGCCGCTCGTCACCTTTCCGGTCGAGCGTCTCACCGACGGCTCGAAGCTGCGCGGCAAGACGATCGCCGAGCTCGGCTGGGGCAATATCCCGCTCGACATGGTGCCGTACGAGCACGAGGGCGAGCGCTACGTGCTGATCTCGAACACGAATCGCGGCACGATGAAGATCAAGGCGAGCGATATCGAGGCGTGGAACGCCAAGGAGGGGATCGCCAGCGAGGTCACGGAGACCGTCAGGGGCGTGCCCTACATCGGCTCGCCGCTCGGCCTCGTGGTGCAGATCGCCGAGTACGACGAGCAGAGCATCATGGTGCTCTTCCGCAACCCCGAGAACGGCGCCCTGATCCTCGGCCCGCGCGACAAGAAGTGGATCTAGCGTCGACGGCGGAGAGGACGCTCGCCCGCACCGTGCTCCGGCTGGCTCCGGTAGCGGTCTTCGCGATGGGCGCGGCGGCGCCGGCCGCGGAGATCCGCTTCGCCGCCGAGGCCGAGCCGGCCACTGTCGAAGTGCACGGCCTCGATGCCGCTCTGCTCGCGCGGCTGTCGCGCCACCCGCCGGCACCGGAGGATTGGCCGGAGATCTTCGCCGTCTACACCGAGGAGGCCAGTCGCTCCCCCCGGCGGCTGCCATCCCTCCTCGGCGGCTACGAGCTCGAGCCGCGGAGCGTCCGCTTCACGCCGCGCTTCCCGTTCGTGGCCGGCCAGACCTACGTCGCCCGCTTCGTCGATCCGGCGTCGGGCGAGGAGGTGCGCGCCGCCTATTCGGTGCCCGCCGTCGACCTGCCGCCCACGACCCGGCTCATTGGCATCTATCCGAGCGCGCGGGCGGTGCCGGAGAACCTGCTGCGCATCTACCTGCAGTTCTCGGCTCCGATGAGCCGAGGTCATGCGCGCCACCACATCCGGCTGCTCGACGGGGCGGGCGAAGCGGTGGCCGGCCCGTTCGTCGCTCCCGAGCGCGAGCTCTGGAGTCCCGACGGCACGCGACTCACGCTCTTCTTCGACCCGGGCAGGATCAAGCGCGGGGTCGGACCCCACGAGGAGGTCGGTCCGCCGCTCGCCGCCGGCGGCCGCTATCGGCTGGAGATCGACCACCAGCTGACCGACGCGCGCGGCGTGCCGCTGGTTCGCGACTTTCACAAGGAGTTCGAGGTCGTCGCGCCGGATCGCGACCAGCCGCGCACCGCCGAGTGGCGGTTGACCCCACCCGCGGGCCCCGGCGACCCGCTCCGGCTCGCCTTTCCCGAGCCGCTCGACCGGGGCCTTCTCGAAGGGGTCCTCGCCGTTCTCGACGAGGAAGGCGCCGAGGTGCCGGG
>JAHEKO010000221.1:0-2353 GCA_024638355.1 Acidobacteriota bacterium | reverse complement strand
CGCCCACGAGCCTTCTTCGAGCCGCAGATCGGGCGCGGCCTCGTGCAGGGCCCGCACCGTTTCCGTCTGGCACCCGCCGACCGTGATGTGGTCGAGCCCGACCACGCCCGTCACCGCTCTCGAAAGCGCACTCCGGCCGTCGGCGCTCGCCGGCCGCGGGTCGGCGCCGCGCTCCAGCAGCAGCCGCGTAATCCGGTAGAAGCCGTAGCTCGCTGCCATCATCAGCGGCGTCACGCCGGCGGGGGTCGCCACGTTCGGATCGGCACCGGCGTTGAGGAGCGCACGTACCGCGTCCATCTCGCGAGCGTGCACCGCATGCATCAGCGGCGTCCAGCCCTGCGCCTCATCCGCGAGATCGGCGTCGGCGCCCTTCGAGACCAGCAGGCCGACGAGCTTGAAGTGACCCTCGGCGACCGCGTGGATCAGCGGCGTTCGGCCACCGCCGTCGCGCTCGTTCGGATCCGCGTCGGCGGCCAGAAGCCGCACCACCGAAGGCCGGTCGCCGGCCGCGGCCGCTTCCGTGAGAGGCGTAGAGCGACCGCCCCAGCAGGCGACGATCCCCGCGACGAGGAGAAGCAGCGGCGCTCGGCGCATCGACCCTACTTCTATCACCCGGGCCTCGGACCGCGACCGATCTCGCGCCCGCGCCAGCGCGCGCCGGCGCCGCTCCAGTGGGCCCAGGCCGACGACAGCGTCATCGCCGCGAAGAGCAGGCTGGCAAGCGGCAACACGGCGGCCCACGTCGCACCGATGCCGTGGTGCCGGACGGTGGGCGCGAGCGAGCGGACCTGCAGCATCACGGACAGAGCGCTCCAGAGCGCGACCCGCCACCCCGCCGGCTCGCTCGCGAGCCCCGCGGCGAAGCCCGCGGCGAGCCCGACCGGCGGCGCAACGAAGAAAAGACCGAGACCGGCCAGCACCAGAACCAGCAGCCCGAGTCGGTAGTCGAGCTGGTCGAAGGCGCTCCTCGACACCATCCGCCAGACCTCGCCGAGCCGCGGGTAGGGCCGGAGCGAGCGGATGCCGCGGTCGAGACCCAACCAGAGCCGGCCACCGGCCGCCGCGATCCGTTTGCCGAGCGCCACGTCGTCGATCACCGCGCCCGCGATCGCGTCGAGGCCGCCGGCGCGCCGGAGGAGCTCGCGGCGCACCAGGACGCAGCCACCCGCGGCCGCCGCGACGCCCGAGCGCGGGTCGGCCACCCGGCGAAACGGATAGAGGAGTTGGAAGAAGTAGACGAACGTGGGAATCAAGAGCCGCTCCCACAACGACTCGGTCCGGAGGCGGGCCATCACCGAGACCAGGTCGTAGCCTTCGCCGGCCTGCTCGAGCAGCGATCGCACCGAGCCCGGCCGGTGCTCGATATCGGCATCGGTCAGCAGGAGCCAGTCGGCGGCGCCGGCCTGGGGAGTCGCGATGCCGGCGGCGAGGGCCGAGACCTTGCCCGCCCAGCCCGGCGGTGGCGCGCCGGCCGAGATCACGCGCACCCGGTCGGATCGGCCCGCTTCCGCCGCCATCCGGCGCGCCGTCTCCGCCGTCGAATCATCGGAGTCGTCGTCGACGAGAACGAGAGCCGTCAGCTCCTCCTGATCGAGCAGTGCCGGCAGCGTGCGGACGAGCATGGCGGCCTCGTTGCGCGCCGGCACGATCGCCACGACTCGCTGCGACGGCGGCCCGGTCGCGAGGCCCGTCTCGCGCAGCCTCATCTCGGCGGGCCACGCCCGCGATCGGTCGAGCGCGAGCGCGACCCAGAAGGCGAGTACCGCGAGCGCGAAGGGCTCGAGCCCCTTCAACGCTGCGGCACCTCGAGAGTGTGAGCGGTGAAGGCGCGACGCGGCTGCAACGAAGAGCGTCCGGTTCGCGCGGCCCTCGGGAGCATGGCGATCCCTTCTATCACTCTCGGGCCGGCCGGGTGGCTCCGCCGGCGGCAATTCGGTATGGTTCGCCGCGATTGGAGCGACCATGGATATTCGAGAGAAGACCTTCCTGATCAGCGGCGGGGCGTCGGGTCTCGGCGAAGCGACCGCGAGAGCCCTGGTCGCCAACGGCGCTTCGGTGCTTCTCGCCGACCTCAACGCGGAGCGCGGCGAAGCGCTCGCCACCGAGCTCGGCGACGGCGCGCGGTTCGCCCGCACCGACGTCACCGACGAGACGGCGGTCGCCGCGGCGATCCGCAACGCCCGCGACGCTTACGGCCGACTCGACGGCGCGGTGAGCTGCGCCGGCATCGGCACACCCGCCAAGGTGCTCGGCAAGCACGGCCCGCACCCGCTCGAGCTCTTCCAGCAGGTGATCCACGTCAACCTGATCGGCACCTTCAACGTGCTGCGGCTGGCCGCCGAGGCGATCGCCG
>JAHEKO010000220.1 GCA_024638355.1 Acidobacteriota bacterium | reverse complement strand
GTCGAGTTGGCCTGCGGATCGAGGTCGACGACCAGCGTTCGCAGACCCCGCTCGGCGCTGACCGCGGCCAGGTTGCAGACGATGGAGGTCTTCCCCACCCCCCCTTTTCGATTGAAGACGACGTGTCGCATGGCGCCCCTCTCCTCTCAGGCGAACGATCTCATCCCGCGGCGCGGCCGGCCCCACGCGAACAGGTGGTTGTGCCGAGACCGCGCGGCAGCTTCGACGGTTCGAGCCGCTGCCTACCGGAGCCGGCGGCGACTGATCCTAGTCGCTCGACGCCGAGGCTTCGCTGGTCCCCGTCTCGAGCCCGAGGAACCGGTAGATCCGCTTGATGTAGCCCGTCGTCTCGCGGAAGGGCGGAACGCCCTGGTAGCGGTCGACCGTCCCCTCGCCGGCGTTGTAGCCCGCCAGCATGAGGGGCAGATCGCCCTCGAAGCGCTCGCCGAGCCACTTGAGGTAGCGCACACCGCCGTCCAGGTTCCTCTCGGGATCATGCATCTCGTCGAGGCCGATGCCGAAGCGGCGGGCGGTGGCGGGCATGAGCTGGAGGAGGCCGCGCGCGCCTTTGGGCGACACCGCCCGTGGGTCGAAGGCCGACTCGGCGCGGACCATTGCGGCGACCAGGACGGGGCTCATCTCGTGGCGGCGGGCGGTCTCGTAGATCAGGTCGCCGAACGGCGTCTGGGGCACTTCGTCGTCCTCGCGGAAGGCGACGTTGAACGATCCGTCTTCCTCGACGCGCTCCTCTTCGGGCACGATCTCGTCGTCCAGAATGCGCTCGACCCGATCGAGGCCCAGGGTCATGTGTCCGCCGGAGGGCAGGTCGAACCGCACCGTCTGGTCGCGCACCTCGTAGCCGGAGACCTTCATCACGCTGCCGTTGGCCATCACGGCCAGCTCGGCGCGTGCCGGCCCGCCCACCGCGAGAAGCGCGGCCGCCAGCACCCCGGTGCCCCATCCCGAGCTACGCGTCGACATCGCCCACTCGCTGATGCACGAACTCGGCCAGGGTGGTCGGCGCCCGCCCCAGCAGCCAGGCCAGGACGTTCGGGTTCCCCTCCAGCCCGAAGGCGCCGTAGTAGTCGAACATCTTCATGAGGGTGGCGACCCGGAAGCGGTCGAGACCCGCCTCTTCAAGGGCATCTCGGGTCTCCTGCGCCGGCGTCTCGACCGCCTGCACCTGCCGTCCGAGCGCGTCGCCCAGCAGGCGGGCCACCTCGGTCTGGGCCAGCGGCCCGGTGCCGACCAGCTCGTAGGTCGCGGCGGCATGTCCCGATTCGGTCATCACCCGGCCGGCCGCCCGCGCGACGTCTTCCAGAGCCACCAGAGAGATGCGGCTGGTGACCGGATAGGGAACGCGAAGGATCCCTTCTCCGACGATCTCGCTCCACATCGAGAGCAAATTCTGCATGTAGGCGGTCGGCTGCAGCACGGTCCACTCCAGACCCGATTCGAAGAGCGCTTCCTCGACCCGCAGCTTCTGCCAGTGGTGGGGCATCTTCTCGGCCTGCGGATGAAGGACCGAGTGGTAGACGAAACGGCCGATCCCGACCTCGCGCGCTACCTCCAGCGCCAACCGGCCGAGCTTGCTCTCGTTCGAGCGCAGATTCGGGCAGATGTAGTAGACCGAGCTCGCGCCGCGAAACACGGTTTCCAATGCGCCGCTATCGGCCTGATCGGCGATGTGGACATCGACCGCCCCCGCCTCCTCGACCCTCTCCTGCTGCCGCCCGCGCCGCACCAGCGCACGCACCGCAGCGCCGCGCCCGGCGAGCGCGCGAATCACCGCCAGGCCGGTCTTGCCGGCGGCGCCGGTGACGACGATCTCGCTCATCCCTGCGGGCTCGCCGGGGTCACGACCTCGGGTGATGCTGGTCGTAGAGCCGGCGCAGGCGCTGCTCGTGGATGTGGGTGTAGATCTGCGTCGTCGAGATGTCGGCGTGGCCGAGCATCATCTGCACCGCGCGGAGATCGGCGCCGTGCTCGAGCAGGTGGGTGGCAAAGCTGTGGCGCAGCACGTGTGGCGACAGCTCGCGTACGCCGACCGACGCGCCGTGGCGACGCAGGTTCTTCCAGAAGCCCTGGCGGGAGAGCGGCCCGCCGCGGGCGTTGACGAAGATGACCTGATGCCGGCCGCGGGCGAGCTGCGGCCGCGCGACGCCCAGATAGCGACCCAGCCAGTGTTCCGCCTGCTCCCCGATCGGCACGATCCGCTCTTTGCCGCCCTTGCCGTAGACCATCATGAACCCGACGTCGAGGCGGGCCTGGGGCAGCTCGAGTCCGACCAGCTCGCTCACTCGCACCCCGGTGGCGTACAGCAGCTCGATCATCGCCCGGTCGCGCAGGCCGAGAGGCGTGTCGACGTCGGGCGCCTCGAGCAGCGCCTCGACCTCCTTCTCCGAGAGCACCCGCGGCAGCTTGCGCCAGAGGCGCGGTGGCGACAGGTTGATCGCCGGGTTCGAGCCGCGGTCACCGCTCTCGACCAGATGGCCGTAGAAGCCGCGGATCGCGACCCGCGCGCGGTCGATGGAGCGCGCCGCCAGGCCGCTCCGGCGCAGCCGCCGCAGATGGGCCGAGAGCGCCTCGGCGTCGGCATCGAGCAGTGAGGTGCCGCGCTCGGCCAGCTCCTCGCGCAGCCTCTCGAGGTCGCGGCCGTAAGCCTCGACCGTCAGGTCCGCGAGGCCGCGCTCGAGCGAGAGGGACTCGAGGTAGCGCTGCAGAACCGGCTCGGAATGGGTGGCTACGGCGGCCATGGCCGGTTCAGAGAACGACGCCGCGCCGCGCGCAGATGGCGGCGATCTCGTCCTCCTCGAGTACGCGCTTCGAAGCCTTGGCGCGGCCGAAGATCTCCTCCACCAGCTCCGGCGTCGCCTCGGCGCCGCGCGACTCGAGCCAGAACACCACGTTCGACTGACCGCTCATCGGGCCGATCTCGATCTCCTGGTGGCGGCCGATCAGTCCGGCCGGAACCCCGGAGTAGATGCGGTCGGCCAGCCAGTCGTCGCCCTTCTTGTGCGCCTTGATGATCGCCGCGGCGTGGACTCCGGTGCCGGTACGAAAGGCGTCCCTGCCGATGACCGGGTAGTTGTCGGGGCAGCGCACGCCCGTGGCCTCGGCGAAGAGCTCGCAGTACTCCGGCAGCGCCGTGAGATCGCGCTCGATCCAGCCCATCAGCGAGAGATTGACGAGCAGCAGGTCCATGGGCGTGTTGCCGACTCGCTCGCCGATGCCGAGCGCGGTCGCGTGCAGCCGGCTGGCGCCGGCGCGCGCCGCAGCGATCGAGTTGGCGATCGAGAACGCCCGGTCGCGATGGCCGTGCCAGTCGATCCCGATCTCGTCGCCCACCACTTCGCGGACGAAGGCGACCACGTTGGTGGCTCCCTCCGGCGTGGCGTGCCCCACCGTGTCGGCGACGCAAACGCGCCGGGCGCCGGCCTCCACCGCGACGGTGTAGAGGCGTCGCAGATCTTCGGGCGCCGCGCGGGTCGTGTCCTCGGTCACGTACATCACCGACAGCCCGTGAGCGACCGCGTAGGAGATGGCGCGCTCGGTGAGCTCGAGGAGCTTGTCGATCTGCCAGTTCTCGGCGAACTGACGAATCGGGCTCGAGCCGAGAAAGCAGCAGCACTCGATCTCCAGGCCGGTCTCCTGCGCGACCTCGATGATCGGATCGATGTCTCGCTCCAGAGTGCGCGCGGCGCAGTTCGCGGCGATGGGGAGCTTCTGGTCGACGATCTCGCGCGCCAGCCGGCGGACCGACTCCACCACGTGTGGGCCGGCGCCCGGAAGACCGATATCGGCGGTGTGGATGCCGAGCTCGGCCATCAGGTGCAGCGCTCTCAGCTTCTGCTCCATCGACGGCGTGCGCACCGAGGGCGACTGCAGGCCGTCGCGCAGCGTCTCGTCGTTGAGCTGGATCGGCCCGCTCAATGGCCCGGGCACATCCTCGGGCCGGTTCCAATCGTGGATCAGCTGGGTGTCGTCGGAGGTCATCGGGGCGACCGCGACGATTCTACTCCGAGCGGCACTCCGGCGGTGCGCCGCTCCGGCGCGTGAGGGTGCGACGTTCTTACGTTCCGACCGGCGCCAGCAGCCGCTCGGCGATGTGATCGCCGATCTGGGAGGTGCTCCGATCGCCGCCGAGGTCGACGGTCGTGATGCCGTTCTGGATGCACCTCGCGACCTGGCGCTCGAGCTCGTTGGACGCTTCTTGGTGGCCGAGGTTGTCGAGCAGCAGGGCGGCGGTGAGAATCGCCGCCATCGGGTTGGCGCGGCCGGTGCCGGCGTACTTCGGCGCCGAGCCGTGAACCGGCTCGAACATCGAGGTGCGGCCCGGATGCAGGTTGGCCGAGGCGGCGACGCCGAGGCCTCCCTGGAGGGCCGCCCCGAGGTCGGTGAGGATGTCGCCGAACATGTTGTTGGTGACGATCACGTCGAACTGCTCGGGCTTTCTCACCATCTGCATCGCCAGCGCGTCGACGAACAGATGGGAGGCCTCGATGTCGGGATATTCGACCGAGATCTCCTCGAAGGTCCGCATCCACAGGTCGTGCCCGTAGCGCATGACGTTCGACTTGTCGGCCATGCAGACGCGCAGGTTGCCGTGCCGGAAGGCGTAGTCGAAGGCCGCGCGCACGATGCGCTCGACTCCCTTGCGAGTGTGGATCTCCTCCTGCACCGCGACCTCGTCGGCGGTGCCGTACTTGAAGTTGCCGCCCACGCCGACGTAGGCGCCCTCGGTGTTCTCGCGGAAGACGACGAAATCGACGTCGTCGGCGCCCTTCCCCTTTAGCGGGCAGAGCGAGTCGTCGTAGATCTTGATCGGCCGGAAGTTGATGAAGAGATCGAGCTTGAAACGGATGCCGAGCAGGATGTCGGCGGCGTGTCTCATGTCCGGCACCCGCGGATCGCCGTAGGCACCGATGAAGACCGCCGAATAGTCGTCGCGCAGCTCCTCGATCGCGCCCTCGGGCAGGGTCTCGCCGGTCTCGAGGAAGTGATCCGCCGACCAGGGCTTCTCGATCAACTCGATCGGCAGCCCCCAACGCTCGGCGGCCGCCGACAGCACCTTGACCGCCTCGGCGGTCACGTCGCGGCCGATACCATCGCCGGGCAAGACCGCGATTCGCTGCGGCCGGCGTTCGGCAGGAGGTGTGGTATTCAACGAGGCTTTCTCCTAGCGGACTGTAATGTCCGAACGGTTAGTGGATGGCGCCGTGGATCGTCGCCGTGAGCAAGGCGCGCAGACGCAGGCGTAGCGGTGCCTACGGCGAGGAGACGCAACGCCGCACACGGCGGCGAGACTAAGCCAGGCGCTAAGCGTTTGGGCGTTACAGTCCACTAGAGATCATAATCCCGCCGCCAAGCGGCAGAGCTGCGCGGCTCCGAAACCCGCTAGACTGCCTATCGCATAGCCCAGCATAGCCATCAGCACGGAGACCGGTATCAGGCTCTCGCGGTGGTGGGCCGCGACCACCGGAGCGGACGCGGCGGCGCCGATGTTGGCCGCCGAGGCGATCGCCACGCTGTGGATGTCGACTCGGAAGAGGCGGGCGCCCAGCAGGCAAAAGAGCCCGTGAATGACGATCCAGATCGCCGCTCCGGCGACAAACGGTATCGCCTGGCCGACCCCTTCGAGGGAAGCGCTGGCGCCCATGCGAGCGACGAAGACGTAGAGGATCGCCATCGCCACGCTGTGGGACGAGGCGATGTTGCGGGCCGGCGTGAACGAGAGCAGGATGCCCAACGTGGTCCACAGCATGACTTGCCAGAAGCTGGTGCTGATCACATAGCTTACCTGGCCGTTGTCGGCGACGACCTGGCCGAGCTGCGGGAGCAGCGGCGCCACCCACCCCGCCAGCCAGGTGACACCCAGGGCGATGGCGAGCAGGTAGAGAATGTCGGGCGTCGACGGCGGACGCTCCTCGCGATGATACGCCGCCGCCGCGATCTCCATCTGCCGTAACCGTCCCTCCGGCACTCGCGCCCAGCGATTGAAGCGATCGGCGAAGGACTTCGAGGCCAGCAGTAGCGGCAGCCAGCCGACGTAGATCGCCGTATCGGCGAGGATGGCGAGGCCGAACTGCTCCGGGGGTGTGTCGATCATCGCCGCCACCGCGGCCATGTTGCCGGTGCCGCCGATCCAGCTGCCGGCCAGCGCGCCGAAGCCCATCCAGGCATCGGGGGCGAGCCAGCCCTTGACCACCAGCAGCCCGATGGGCGCGCCCACCATCACACCGACCGTGCCGAGCAGCATGACCAGGACGCCCTTGCCCATGATGCGCACCACGGCCGCGATGTCGATCGGAAGCAGGAGCAGGGTGATCACCATCGGCAGGCCGAAATGCCGCAGGACGTCGTAGGCCGGTGATGCGCCGGGCAGCACGCCGACGTTGCGCAGCACCATCGGCGTGGCGTAGATCCAGATGAGCGGGATCAGGTAGTCGAAGAGCTTCCAGCGCGTCGCCTTCGCGAACCAGAAGTAGAAGGCCGAGATGCCCACCAGAGCGGCCATCACGCCGGCCGTCGACTCGATCATCGGGGGCGAGGCTATCACCCCCTCCGGCCCGGGCTTCTAGCCGGGAGCGGGGACCTGG
>JAHEKO010000219.1 GCA_024638355.1 Acidobacteriota bacterium | reverse complement strand
AGCACCAGGAGATCCAGCTTCTCGGGCGGTGGGCCGCTCTCCTGGACAGTGAGCACCTCGGGCGCAGCGGTCGCCGCCGTGGTCACGAGCATGTCCGCAGGATCGAGCTCGAATCTCCAGATCTCTTGGAACGTGTTCTCGGCGTCGCGTTTCGACAGGACCGCGCGCAGCGGCCGCGCGGGCACCGGGGCCGGAAAGCGGAGCGACTCGTGGAAGGTTCGGTGCCGCTCGCGGGCCTCGCCCGTCGTCTCCCACTCGCCGTAGATCGACGCGAAACCCTGCGAGAAGAGCAGCTCGTCGCTCTCGCCGTCATAGAGCTCGAAGAAGTACTTGCCCGCGCCGAGGTTGTCGATCCTGCCGTCCGGATGCCCCGGCCACGGCAGCGGCTCGATAACCAACCGGTCGAAGCTGAAGCGCTCCTCGCTGGCGGAGCCCGTGTGGTAGTAGTCGAGACGGAGGGTGCGGGGGAGCTCGGAGCCGGCAGCGGAGCTGCCGCTAGCGGCGTCGTAGGCCAGGACCGCGGCCGGCAACAGGCTCACGACCGCCAGGAGACACAGCGCTCGCCGGCGCGCCGTGCTGAGGAGGGACGGGTTGATTCTCATGGCTACATCCTAGCGGCAACTCCTAGCCGAGGAGGCTCCGGAAGAGCCCCGAGCAGCTTGTCGGAGCCACGGGATCGCGACCCTCAAGGCCGGCGAGTTCGCGCAACCGTTGGCGTGCAAGAGCGTCGACTCGGCTGACCTTCTCACCGGCCCTCGCGGCGAGTTCTGCGATCGCTCGTCGCCTCCGATCCGATGCCGGCTGGGCCTCACGGGGCGCGGGAGCGGGAACCTTTCGCTCGCCCGCTCGTTTGTGGGGTCAGATGAACGAAACCTCGCGAAGCCTCCACGTCACGACACTTGCCCTCGCGCTCGCCCTCGCCCTCGCCGTCGCGGGGGGAGCCCACGCCCAGCACGCCGTCCGCATGCAGCTGGAGGACTCGACCGAGATCACGGTCACGGCCGCGAGCGGTGTCCCCGAGATTCCGTTCAGACTGGTCAACAATCACGTGATCCTGCCGGTGTCGGTCGACGGCCTCGAGTTCGGTGCGATCCTCGATACCGGCATGCCGGCAGCGGGGCTCGCGCTCTTCGGCAGCGACCGCGTGGAGTCTCTCGACCTGACGATCGACTCGTCCATCCAGGCGCGCGCCCGGGGCGCCGGCGGCGATGGCGCGGCCATGCCGGTGCGGATGGCGGTGGACACCTCGGTGGAGATGCCCGGAGTGAGGCTCGACGGAACCCGGATCCTGCTCCTGCCCGCCTTTCACTACGGCGGCTATCACGACGGCGTGATCGGGTATTCGCTGTTCGAGCGCTTCGTGGTGGAGCTCGACTACGAGGCCTCGGTGATGCGCCTGCACGAGCCCGGGAATTACCGGGCGCCGGCCGGCGCTCTCGAGCTGCCGCTGACCCTGCGGCACAACAAGCCGTTCGTGACCGTGTGGGTGCGACCGGCGTCCGGCGCAGACCCCTTCGACGCCGAGGTCGTCGTCGATCTGGGCGCCTCGCACGCCATCTCGCTGAACGCCGACAAGTCGGAGTCGATCGAGCTCCCCGGGCAGAGCGTCGCGACGGTGCTCGGCCGCGGCCTCTCGGGCGAAGTGCGGGGCGTGGTGGGCCGCATCGCCGAGCTGGGCCTCGCGGGTGCGGTGCTGACCGACGTCCTGGCCTCCTTCCCGATCGCCGAGCATCAGGACCCGGCCGGGATGGACTCCTACTCCGGCAACCTCGGGAGCGACGTGCTGCGGCGTTTCACCACCATCTTCGACTACTCGCGGCAACGCATGCTGCTGGTTCCGAACGAGTCGTTCTCGGAGCCTTTCGTGTTCGATCGCTCGGGCGTGCGGTTCGACCACGACCTCACGCTGCGAGTGGTGCAGGTTCTGCCGGACTCTCCGGCGGCGGAGTCGGGGATCGAAGTTGGCGACGTGGTGACACACCTCAACGGCGAGGCGGTCTCGGGCGACGACCTCTACGAGCTCCGCGAAATACTGAGGGGTAGCGGCGAAGTGCGCGTCTCCCTCGAGCGGGAGGGTCAGGCGCTGGATAAGACCCTGGTGCTGCGCAAGCTGATCTGAGGCGCGCCGGGCCGGACGCGGCGACCTCTGATCAGCAGCTCGAGGGCGGCTGGATCACTCGTCCCGAAGCTCGCCGCTCTCGACCTTCTTCAGGACCTCGTCGAGGACCTCGAAGGCCTCCCGCCGCACAGTCGAGGCCACCGGCTCGCCCCGGCTCTCCGCCTCCGCGATGCGCTTGGCGGCCCGTTCGTCGCCAGGCTGCGAAGTGACCTCCCGCTCTCCCGGCTCCCGACCTCGCTTGCGATCCACTATGGCTCCGGGTTGAAGCGCAGCGACTTGTCGAACTGGTAGCGCCGGAGGAAGTGGGCGACGTCAAGCGCCAGTTGCTCCGTCGCGTGCTGCTTCCGAATGGCGTCGGAGAGGACCGTAAGGGCCGTCAGCATGGGCCGATCGACCTTCCGCTCGCGGAAGATCTCGCCGGCATGATTCGCGTGGCTCGTCGCTACCGAAAAGGCGCCCCGGCCGATCTCGATGCAGGCCAGGTCCAGCGAGACGAACGCCTCGCCCATCCTCGAGCCTTCCTCGCGCAGCGTCTCCCGAACCGTCTCGAGCTCGCCCACCGCTTCGGCGACCTCGCCCAGGGTGTGAAGAGCCAGGCCCCTCACCCAACGATGCTCGGTCCGGAGGCGGCGGTCGCCCGCGAGCTCCAACGGCAGGTAGGCAGAGGAGAGCGCGCGCCACGCCATGAGCCCTTCGCCGTCGCGGACCAGGCGGAGGGCGAGGGAGAGGAGTCCCACCGTGACCAGCCGCGGGTCGTCGGTGAGCTCCATTCCCTCGCGATGGTAGCGGCAAGCGTCCGTGAGACGACCCACCCAGCAAGCAAGCCAGCCGCGCTCGATGAGGGCACGGCCGAGCTGCCCATCGTCGCCGAGTAGTCTTCGGAGCTTGATCTCTTGCTCGACGAACTCGATCGCCTGCTTGCCGTAACCGGATTCGTGCGCGATGTAGCTTCGGCAGCTCAGCAGATCGGCGCGAATTGCTCGGTCCCCTGTTCCTTCGGCGCAGAGCTCAAGAGCCTGCTGTAGCGCTTCTTTCGCGCCCACGATGTCGGATCGAACGCGCCTGGCGTTGGCGAGGCGGCCGTACACCTCAGCCAGGAGGTCGGCTCGACTTTCGGCTGATAGGTAGTCGGTTGAAGCTGCGAGGTGCGCCACGCGAACCGCCAGCTCCGCTAGCGCCAGCGCCCGCTCTGTGTCCCCGAACCGGGCCTCGAAGCTCCGCTCCATGAGATGTCTCGCCAGCACGACAAGAAACGTCGGTGTGCTGTTTCCAAGGAGCATCTCCTGGCGACCCTCGGGGAGATCAAGCACTTCCTGGTAGCGACTCTGAATCACGCTCCGTGCGTGGTCCACGTGTGTTTCGAGCTGTCGAGCACGCGCCGCAACGCGAGCGAATACGTCGTCGTAGGCGCCTTCCGAAAACCCTTTCAGGTCGTCTCGGAGAGCCGAGAGGTCAGTGGCCGCAAGGCGCTTCCTGAGCTCACGAGTGAGCGTTCGCATTTCTGAAATCCGCCAGCTTGATGCTGGCTGGACTGTACACGTTCTTCCAGACGAAGGTCAAGCGGCCGGCCCGGCTCAAGCCGGACCGGCGATTGAGCTTCTAGCCGCCGGTGCTGATGTGTCCCGGCTCTCCTGCGTGCAGTGTCGTCCGTACCTTCATCGAGTCTCACCTCCCTTCGAGCCTTTTCTTCGCCAGACTCTGCCGGCGAGAGAGTTCGTTTGTGAGGGAAGTACCAAGCAAGGCGCTTCTCCTGACCGAGGGAAACGTCTCTTGTCGATCGCTTGCATCAGTGGACTCAGCAAGTCACCCGCTTCGACTCGTCCCCCTAGCCCGCCGTAGGCTCAACGTGATCGTCTTGGGGGAGATCGCTCGCAGGCTCTCCGCACGCAGAACCTCCGCCGCCGTTGATTCGACCCTGCCGCTGACCGCGAGCCTTACGACCGCGTCGGGGTCGACTTTCCGCAGGGCCTGTCGGATCCGCGTCGCGAGCCGCTCCGGCCCGAGCCCGTCGGCTCGGATCTCGAGGTCGATCATGGGGCGGGTCGGGAGCTCTTCGAAGCGCCAGCGCTCGAGGGTGCCGCCGTTCTCGTTCCCGCGGAGATCGAGCCGTAGGTATCCCTTCGCCTCGTTGCGCTCGGCGGCGCTGGTGCGCTCGACGGATCCGGGGTAGAGCACCGGGGCGGCATGCGACCGTCCTTCGAGATCCGTGGTCAGGACCTGGTGGCGATGGATGTGTCCGGCGAGGACGGCGGCGAAGCCGGCGGGGATGTCGCGAGCGCGGATGACGTCGGCTCCGGAGCGGAAGGTGTAGCCGACCGGTCCGACGCGCGCGCCCTCGACGGTCTGATGGAGGCACAGAAGGCGCACGGCGGCCGGTGCGTCGCGCCAGCCGGTGTCGTCCAGAAGCCGCCGAAAGCGATCCCGGACGTTGTCGCGCTGGAAGGGAAAGCCGGCGATCGCCACGCGCTCGGCGCCGACCGAGAGCAGGAGCGTGCGCGGCCGGTCGAGGATGTCAATGCCCGGATGAGCCGCGAGCAGCGGGTAGGGGATGGCCGAGCGCTCGTGGTTGCCCGGCACGACGACGACGGGTACGCCGGCGGCGGCGACCCGAATGAGCGGCTCGAACGCCCGGTAGACGAGCTCGCGCCGCACCTTGCTGCGATAGAGGAGATCGCCGCCGTGGACGACGAGGTCGACCTCGCCCGCGAGGGCGGGCGCGAGCGCACACTCGAAGTTGGTGAAGAAGTCGGGTCCGCGCCGCCGCCGCTCGACCCTCGGGCGCAGCGGCAGATCGAAGCCCAGGTGGGTGTCGGCGACCAGGAGGACGCGAACGCGGCGCACGCCCGGATCCTAGCCGTTGCGATCGGTGCGGAGCTCGGATGCGGCTACCATGAGAGCCGGTGCCTCGGACGCGGTCCCTCCGATCGGCGGCCGGAGCGATCGAGCCGGATCGCTAGACCGTAGCTCCCGTCCGGACCCAACGCCACCCATGCGAGCCCACCCGTGAGGCCCCCGATCTGCGCGGTCTGCCGCAAGCGCTTCGATCCTTCGCGATCGTTCTGGGGCGGCGGCGGTCTCCTGCGCTTCGCCGACTACCGGCCGATGTCCGACCGCGGTCCGGTGGGCCATCCGGTGGGCGCGGAGTGGTTCTGTCGCCGCCACTACGGGCTGGCGAAGTCGCTCACGAATCGGTCGCTGGGGGAGGCCATGGCGGTCTTCCGGGGGCGCTGGTGGCGGGCGGTGGCTCTGCGTCTCGCCGTCGTTCTGGTCGCGCTTCTCGCCGGCGCAGCGGCCTGGAACGTGACGGGCGCGGTGGAGTTGGGAGCGGGCACCGGGCTGGCCCGGGCGCGGGTCTCGGTCGGGCGCCTCGCCGACCTGGAGACCGACGCTCGGGGGGCGGTTCTCGCCGCTCGCTGGATCGAGACGCGCGCGACGCCGACCCGGAACCCGCTGCGCATCCTCTGGCAGCAGCTCCGCTACAACGTCTGGACCGAGGGCTACGATCTGGTGCTCTGGCTCGAGCCCCCGGGCGAGCCGTTGGCGTCGCCGATCTTCGCCCTCTATCAATCGGGGAGCACGGTGTTCCTGCGCGTCGAGTACGAGGGCAGGAACCGGGTGCTCGACGCGTCGTTCTCGGCGGCGGAGCTCGAAGCGGCCCTGGAGCCCTACCTGACGCGGCCGCCTCTTGGTGAGAAGGTCAGGCTAGATTTCTCCGGGTCGCCTTGAGCGCGCTGATGCGCAGGATGCGGCTCGGTAGGGCGACGAAGCGCCAGTAGCGGGCGAAGCGGGCGGTGGCCTCCGGGCTGGTCCCGGCCATGCGGATCTCGTGGAGGATCCTGCAGCCGGCGCCGTCGCCGAGGGCGAGGTGGCAGCTCGCGACCTTGACGTAGCCGGGCCGGTCGAAGCCGATGAAGTCCTCGGCCCCGGTGAGCGTTTCGATCGGTCGATTCTCCGTCAGCCGCCAGAACTTCGCGATGCCGCCGATGGAGTAGGACCGGCCGGGGCGGTCCGCGAGCTCGACGAAGCCGTTCCGGAGAAAGCCGTCGAAGATCGGCAGGAAGCCCGGAAGGTCGGGCCCGCGGCGGCGCGTCAGCCGCGCGGGCAACGCCCGCAAGCGCAGACCGAGAAGCAGGATCGGCACCTCTCTGAGCCTGAGCGCGCGCAGGGCTCGGTAGGCGTCGGGGGGTGGCCGCGGCACTGCCAGAGCCACGAGCGAGCGCAGATCGAAGCCGGGCAGCAGGCGGTCGAGATCCGACGAATCGGGCACTTTCCTATCCTTATCACTCCCACCTTTGTTTGACCTCGATCTCGCGCTCGAAGTACCTGCACTCTTCGCAAAAACCCGCGATCCGCCGAAGGTTTTCGCGCCGCGGACGAGCGGACGGGAGCCTCGGCCTAGAATCGAGTCACGGATGAGTCGGCTGGAAGAGCTTTTCGGCGATTCGGCACAGGAACGCATTCGCCAGGCGGTGGATCGAGCCGAG
>JAHEKO010000218.1 GCA_024638355.1 Acidobacteriota bacterium | reverse complement strand
CGTCATGACGGTGACCGCGAACCTCGTCAATATCGGCCTCGACTACCTCTTCATCGTGCGCTTCGGCTGGGCGGCCGCCGGCGCCGGCGCCGCCACCGCGGCCAGCCAGTACGCCATGCTGGCCATCGCGGTCACCCTCTTCTTCGGCCGCTACCGCGCGTTCCGCTGGCGCTGGCGCGAGGTGGGAGATCCGCAGCGGTTGCGCCGGCTGCTGTCGCTCAACCGGGACATCCTGATCCGCACCGTCGCGTTGATCACGACCTTCGCCCTCTTCACCAACTTCAGCGCCGTCCTCGGCACCGCGACTCTCGCCGCCAACGCGATTCTCGGCCGCATCCAGATGCTCGCCGCCTTCCTGGTCGACGGCTGCGCCTTCGCCGCCGAGAGCCTCGCGGGAGTGCTCTGGGGCTCGGGACGTCGATCGGCCCTTGAGCGCCTTCGGCGTCTCGCGCTCACCAGCGGCGTCGCCTTGACCGTGCCCTTCTCGATCGCCATCGTCTTCGCTCCACGCGGTCTGCTGAGTCTCTTCACCTCACACGGCCCCAGCCTCGAAGAGGCTCTCCGTGTCGGCTGGTGGCTGATCCCCGTGTTGAGCGTCGGCTCGGTCGCCTACATCTACGACGGCCTGTTCCTCGGCCTGACCGCCGGGCGGGCGCTCCGCAACACCATGTTGGCGAGCGCCGTGCTCGGCTTCTTGCCGCTCGCGCTGCTGGCGCTGCACCTCGGGCGGAATCACCTCCTCTGGGCCGCCATGCTGGTCTACATGATCGGCCGCGCGGCGGGCCTCGAGGTGGCCTACCGGGCTCGCCGGGGACCGGCGGCCGGCGCTTCCTGACGTCGCCTTCGCCGCTGTCGGTACGGACGCCCCCGGCCAGAGGGGCGGACCTCGGACTCGGGCCTGCAGCCAGTTGAAGGCCACGGTTCGGGTTGGCTCGCGGCGCGCGGGTTTCGCTTCCGACCAGCGGCTCGAAGTTTCCCCCGCGAAGCGCGAACCCGGCTAGAATCGACTTGATGAAATCACTTCGCGGCAAGCGCGTTCTCGTCACCGGCGGCGCCCAGGGCATCGGGTTCGCCATCGCCAAAGCTCTCGCCGGTGAAGGCGCCCGGATCGTGCTCACCGATCTCGACGAGGGGAACCTGGCCGAGGCCGGCGAGCGTCTGGACGACCTGTGCCCCGACTGCCTGCTCTATCAGCTCGACGTCACCGATCACGACGGCATCGCGGACCTGCGCGAGGAGCTGATCACCGAGCTGGGAGGTCTCGAGATCCTGGTCAACAACGCCGGCGTAGTCCAGGGCGGCGAGTTCCTCGAGGTGCCGCTCGAGAAGCACCTCAAGACCTTCGAGGTCAACACCGAGGCCGTGGTGGCGGTCACCCATGCCTTCCTGGGCGATCTGATCGCCGCCGAGGCGGGCCACCTGATCAACATCGCCAGCGCTTCGGGCTTCATCGGCCTGCCCTGGGGCTCGACCTACGCCGCCAGCAAGTGGGCGGTCATCGGCTTCACCGAGTCGATCCGGCTCGAGCTGAAGCGCCTGGGCCACGACCACGTCGGCGTGACCTCGGTCTGCCCCAGCTACGTCTCGACCGGCATGTTCGAAGGGGTGCGGCAGCCGCTGCTGACGCCCTTCCTGACGCCGGAAAGGCTGGCGGGCAAGGTCGTCCAGGCGGTGCACAAGAACGAGCCGTTCGTGCTCGAGCCGGCACTGGTGAAGATCATGCCGCTGCTCAAAGGCACCCTGCCCACCGGGGCCAGCGACGCGATCCTCGACGCGGTCGGAGCCTCGACCAGCATGAAGAGCTGGCGCGGGCACTGACCTGGAGCTCCCAGCCTGCTCTTCTCACCGGCTTTCGTCGCGAGCCGTCCGCGCCTGGAGCCGTCGGCGCCGCGCCGCGACATAGACCGGCACGGCGAGGACGGCGGTGAGGGCGACGGCGATCGCCAGCAGGGTCGACGGTTCCGGCACCCGGGCGCCGAGAGTCCGGGCGAGGGCGCGCGCCACACCGATCGAGCCGAGCATCAGGGTGGCCGCGGTGACGGCCGCCATCAGCGCGTTGGACATCCAACCGTTGAGGGCGGCGTCGCCCATGAGCGCTCGGTCGTTGACCGCCAGGAACAGGAATACGGCGGTGATCGGCAGCAATACGCCGTTGAGCGCCTGGGCGAGGACGATTACGGGAATCGGCCGCACCTCGCTGAGCCCGAAGACGAGGCCGACCCCGAGCACGGCCAGCCAGACCGTTCGGTAGCGCCACGAGCGGTCGGACCATCGCCGGGGGGCCTCGTCCGTGGCGAACAGGCTGCGCGCGGTGATCGCGGCGGCCAGCGGAGCCGTAACCGCCGAAGAGAGCCCCGCGGCGAATAGCCCGAGGGCAAAGAAGGTGCGTGCCCAGCCGCCGAGGCGCTCGCTCAAGACACCCGAAAGCGCCTCGAAGCTGAAGTCCCCGGCGACGGCCGTCCCGACCACGAGGACCGCCATCGAGATCGCCCCTCCGAGGCCGACGGCGATGGCCAGTCCGAAGCGCACCTCGCCGAGCCTCTGGCCGGCCGCGATGCCCGAGCCCAGGAACAAGTTGTAGGGCACCACGGTCGTGCCGACGAGGCCGACGGCATAGAGCGTCGAGCCCGCCGGCAGCGACGGCGTGAGGCTGCCGCGGACGACGTCGTCCCACGCCGGCCCGAGCCGCAGGGCGGTCCACAGGAAGGCGACGCCCATCAGCGCGACCAGAGCGCTCAGCGACAGCGCGACCCGGCGCGGTGAGTTGAACCACAGAAGCGCCGCGGCAAACGCCACCGAGATCACCGTCAGCGCCCGGGGACCGAAGGGCAGGGCCAGGCTCGCGCCCGCCACGCCGCCCAGGATGTTTCCCGCCTCGTAGGCGGCACAGCCGAGGACGATCGCACCCAGTACGAGCAGCAGCACCGCCGCGCCGGCGAACCCCGCGGGATAGCGATCGCGCAGCGCTTCTCCGAGATTGCGGCCCGAGACGACCGTCAGGCGCGCGCTGGCCTCCTGCAGCACCAGGCAGGTCACGGTCGAGAAAACCAGCGCCCAGAGCAGGGCGAGGCCGAACTTCGAGCCCGACGAAGCGGCGGTGGTCACCGTGCCCGGCCCGATGAAGGCCGCCGCGATGATCGACCACAAGAGAACGGCCGCGATCCTATTCATCCTGGCCATCGGCCCGCGCCTCCCGCTCGGGTGGTGCTCCGAAGCCGCCGCCACCGGGCGTGTCGAGAATGAGCCGGTCGCCGGCCTCGACGCGGCACGAATCGATCGAGTCGAGCTCGACCTCGTCTCCGGACGCCCTCACCAGCCTCTGGCGACCGCGCGAGCCGGCTTTCCCGCCCCCCACTCCGAAGGGCGCCTCGACCCGGTGCTGCGACAAGATCGAAAGCGCCACCGGCTCCAGAAAGGTCAGCTCCCTGCTCACGCCGTCGCCGCCGCGATGCCGTCCCCGCCCACCGGAGCCGCGCCTCACGCGGAACTCTTCCACCCGGACCGGGTGCCGGTGCTCGAGGATCTCCGGATCGGTGATGGCGGTGTTGGTCATGTGCGTGTGCACCGCGTCGGCGCCGTCGAAGCCGTCGCCCGCGCCGGCGCCACCGCAGACCGTTTCGTAATACGAGAACGATTCGTTACCGAACAGCACGTTGTTCATGGTGCCCTGGCCGCAAGCCACGAGACCGAGCGCCTTGAGCAGGGTATCGACCACGCGCTGGCTGGTCTCCACGTTGCCGCCGACCACGGCCGGCGCCCGCGCCGGATCCGGCGGAAAGGTCGGGTTGAGGAGGCCCACCGGAATGCGGATCTCCACGTCGCGGGCCAGACCCTCGTTCAACGGCAGCGGCTCGTCGATCAGCAGCCGCAGAACGTAGAGCACGGCACTGCGAACGATCGCCGGAGTGGCGTTGAGGTTGCCCGGGTGGACCGGCGCCGAGCCGGTGAAATCGATCAGGGCGCCGTGGCCTTCGAGGGTGATCTCGAGCCGCAGCTCCGAGCCGTCGTCGAGACGCTCGACAGCTCGTCTCCGGCCCGGCGGGAGGCGCTCGAGAGCGGCCGCCATCCGCTCTGCCGCCAGCGCCTCGAGCGCGCGCATGTGCCGCGTGACCGTATCGAGCCCGTTCGCGGCGACCAGCGCCTCGAGACCCTCCACGCCGCGTCGGTTGGCGGCGATGGCCGCCGCCAGATCTGCCAGGTTCTCGGCAACCGCTCGCGAGGGGTGGGGACCGCCGGCCAGCCGCCCGCGAATCTCCTCCCACCGCGGCCGGCCCCTTCGCACCAGAAGCTGAGGCTCGAGAACCACTCCTTCCTCGGCCAACGAGCGCGCCGCCGGCGGCATCGAGCCGGGCAGGGTGCCGCCGATCTCGGCGTGATGCGCGCGGCTCGCCGCATAGCCGACCAGTCTGCCGGCGAAGACCGGGGTGATCACCGTCACGTCGGGCAGATGCGAGCCGCCGAAGGCGGGGTGGTTGGTCACCACCACGTCGCCCGGCTCGAACGGTCCCAACTCGTCGGCGACGCTGCGCACGCACAAGCCCAGGGCGCCCAGGTGCACCGGAATGTGCGGAGCGTTCACCACCAGATGGCCGCGAGCGTCGAGCAGCGCACACGAGAAGTCGAGCCGCTCTTTGACGTTCACCGAGAGCGCGGTGCGCCGCAGCGCCTCGCCCATCTGGCGGGCGATGGCGCTGAATCGGTGGGTGAACAGCTCGAGCTCGACGACCGCCGACCGCTCGTCAGCCACCGCCACCTCCCCGGCGCAGCGCCAGAGCGTCGGCCGCGTCGACCGCCGCCGTCCAGCCGCGCTCGACCACGGTGGCGCTGTGAGGCTCGAAGATCAGCGCGGGGCCGACGATCCGCGATCCGGCGGCGAGCTCCGACCGATCGAAACCTGGAGTCGGCGTCCACTCGCCGCCGAGAAAGGCGCGCGTCGCGGCCGCCGGGGCCGCCGAAGACGGCGGCGGCGGGGCCTGCGAGCTCGCGACACGCTCTCGCGGCTTCGACGACGCCACGACTCTCAGACTCTCCACCTCGATCGGCCTCGACTCGGGCCGATAGCCGTAGACCGCGCGGTAGGCGCGGTCGAAGTCGCCGCGCAGACGACCCAGAGACTCGAAGGCGAGCGCCAGCGTCGAGTCCTGCCCCACCAGCCGCAGGTGAACGCGCCGCAGCCGCACGCGAGCCTCCCCCGCGGCGATACCGTCGCCGGCCACCGCCTGTAGAGCCTCTTCGCCGAGCTCCTCGAGCCACGGCTCCAGGCGTTCCTCCACCTCGTCGAGCGGGGCCAGCACCTGGCGCTCGCGAAAGCGCTCGACCACGGCGTCGCCGAGGCCGAGAGCGCTCAGCAGCCCGGCGTCGCGCGGCACCAGGATCCGCTCGATACCGAGCAGCTCGGCCAGCGCACAGGCGTGCTGCGCGCCGGCGCCGCCGAACGCGACCAGGGCGTATTCGCTCGGATCGTAGCCCTCGCGCACCGAGATGCGCCGTACCGCTTCGGCCATCCGCTCGTTGGCGATCTGGAGGCACCCGGCCAGCAGCGCGTCGCGCTCGAGGCCGTCGGCGCC
The DNA here is from genome assembly GCA_024638355.1 of Acidobacteriota bacterium. GTDB lineage: Bacteria > Acidobacteriota > Thermoanaerobaculia > Multivoradales > JAHEKO01 > JAHEKO01. The sequence continues at coordinate 1,040 of JAHEKO010000218.1, read as the reverse complement.
CGCCGCGCGCGCTCGGGCGAGCAGCGCGTCGGCGCGTCGCTCGGCCGCCGCGCGGTCGACCGGCAGCGCGAAGCGATCCGCCAGCAGCCGCCCGAGCAGCAGGTTGACGTCGGTCAGCGTCAGGGGACCGCCGGCGCCGTAGCACGCCGGCCCCGGATCGGCCCCGGCGCTCTGCGGCCCGACGCGCAGCTGCGTGCCGTCGAATCCGCAGATCGACCCGCCCCCCGCCGCCACCGTCTCGATGGCGAGCGCCGGCGCCATCAGGCGCGCGTCGGCCACCCGCGTTTCGAAGCGATAGTCGAACTCGCCGTCGAAGCGGGAGACGTCGGTCGAGGTGCCGCCCATGTCGAAGGCGATCACCCGATCGAGGCCCGACCTGCGGCCCGCGCCGGCCGCGCCGACGACGCCACCGGCAGGCCCCGACAGCAGGCTGTCCTTGGGGCGGAAGCGCGCGGCGGCGACCAGGCCGCCGGCGCTGGTCATCAGCGCAAGGCGCGGCCGGTCGAGCGATCGGCTCACCTCTTCGACGTAGGCGCCGACCACCGGGGCCAGGTAGGCGTCGACCACCGCGGTCTCGGTGCGCGGCACGTAGCGGATGAGCGGCGCGAGCTCGGCCGAGGCCGAGACGTGCTCGAATCCACGCTCGCGAAGGTAGCGCGCCAGTCGCCGCTCGTGATCGGGATTCCGGAAGCTGTGGAGCAGCGAGACCGCGGCCGAGCGGATGCCCCGGGCGAGCAGCTCATCGACCTGGCGATCGAGCCCGCTCAGATCGAGCGCGCGCAGCGGCGAGCCGTCCGCGGCGAGCCGCTCCTCCACTTCCACCACCCGACGATAGAAGGGCGCCGGCTTGACGATCTCGAGGGCGAAGATGTCCGGCCGCTGCTGGCTGCCGATCTCCAGCAAGTCGGCGAAACCGCGGGTCACGAACAGCGCGACCGCCGCCCCTCGGCGTTCGAGCAGCGCGTTGGTGCCGCGGGTGGTGGCGAGGCGCAGATCGGTCGCCGGCAACGAGCGGCCGATCGCCGTGCCGGTGACCAGCC
>JAHEKO010000217.1 GCA_024638355.1 Acidobacteriota bacterium | reverse complement strand
ATTCGGCGAAAGGCCGCTAAAGGAGGGTAGGCCCATCTCCAAGGAAAAGGAAGAAGCACTCGAGTTCGAAGGCACGGTGACCCAGGTTCTGGGCAACAGTAACTTCCGCGTCGAGTTGGACAACGGACACTCGGTGCTGGCGACCATCGCCGGCAAGATGCGCCGCTTCAGGATTCGCGTCCTGGAGGGCGACCGCGTCAGCATTGAAGTCTCGCCCTACGACCTGAATCGCGGAAGGATCACCTACCGCCACAAGTCGTAGGCGGCAGGACGCTAGCCGGGGCGATGAGCCCGCCGACCCCATCGTCGACCACGCCCGCCGAGGTGCGAGATCGCCTGGGCCGGGCGCTGCGAGATCTGCGCATCTCGGTCACCGACCGCTGCAACTTCCGCTGCCGCTACTGCATGCCTCGTGAGGTGTTCGGCGAGCGCTTCACCTTCCTGCCGCGATCCGAGCTCCTGACCTTCGAGGAGATTCACCGGCTGGCGCTGCTCTTCCACGGTCTCGGAGTGCGCAAGCTGCGGATCACCGGGGGCGAGCCCCTGCTCAGGCAGGACGTCGATCGGCTGATCGGGATGCTGAGCGGCGTGCCCGACGTCGAGCTGGCGCTCACCACCAATGCCTCGCGCCTCGAGGAGATGGCGCCGCGCCTGGCGGCCGCCGGCCTGCGGCGGATCACCGTCAGCCTCGATTCGCTCGACGACGCCGTCTTCCGCAAGATGAACGACGTCGAGTTTCCGGTGGAGCGCGTCCTCGCCGGGATCGAGGCGGCGGCCGAAGCGGGCCTCGCGCCGGTCAAGATCAACGCCATGATCCGGCGCGGCGTCAACGATCACACCGTGCTCGAGCTCGTGCGCTATTTCAAGGACTCGGGCTGCATCCTGCGCTTCATCGAGTTCATGGACGTCGGCACCACCAACGGCTGGCGTCTCGACGACGTCGTCTCATCGGCCGAGCTGGTCGAAAGGATCGGTGCGGTCTTTCCGATCGAGCCGCTGGCGCCGAACTACCGAGGCGAGGTCGCGCGCCGCTGGCGCTTCGTCGACGGCGGCGGCGAGATCGGCTTCATCAGCTCGGTGTCGCAGCCGTTTTGCGGCGACTGCTCGCGCGCGCGCCTCTCGGCCGAAGGTCAGCTCTACACCTGCCTGTTCGCCTCGGCCGGCACCGATCTGCGCGCGCCGCTGCGCTCCGGAGCCGCCGACCCAGCGCTCCGCGCGCTGATCGAATCGGTCTGGCAGCGGCGCGTCGACCGCTACTCCGAGCTGCGGTCGCGGGCGACGCCCGAGCTCGAGCGCATCGAGATGTCCTACATCGGCGGTTGAAGCGGCGGAGGAGCAGCAGGCGCTCGCTAAGTGGCGAGCGGCGCGCGGAGCCCCTTTGCGGCGTCGCGAACACTGTTAGAATGCGCCGCTAGGACCGTTCCTATCCCACCCGCAGTCCCCCGGAGGAAACAATGTCTGGCAGCATTCGCATCACGACTCTAGCTTTGGCTGTGCTCAGCCTCGTTCTGCCCTCACCCGGAAGCGCCGCGACCGTCGAGCGACCGGGCGATTGGTGCGGTACTCACCCGACCCTCGACAGCATCGTGCTCGCCGAGCACCGCTTCCACGAGCGCCAGCGCCAGCGCGATCGCGAGTCGCGTCTTCGCGCGCAGAGCGGTCCGCTGATCCAGGCCGCGGCCAGGCCGCAGGTCAGTCAAGAGGGCGATGTCGTCGTCGTCGTCGACGACGGCTCGATCATCCGCCCGCCCAACGAGTCGGACGTCTCGGGCAAGGGCTTTCGGATGCAGTTCAAGAAGAAGAAGGGCTACAAGATCACCAGGAAGCCGGGCGGCGTGGGCGGCGGCCTGGGCGAGAGGGTGAGCCTGGGCGACGACGACAGCGTCCGGGTTCCCTTCGAGAAGGGCTTCAAGTTCAAGTTTTTCGGCAAGAACTACAGCGCGGCGTACATCAACTCGGACGGCAACATCACCTTCGGCGAGGGCGACAACGCCTCCACCGCGCGCGACCTGGGTCGCACGGTCGCCGGGCCGCCGCGCATCATGGCGTACTTCGTCGACCTCAATCCGGAGCAGGGCGGCGACGTCTACGTCAAGTTCCTCGGCAGGGGCAAGATGCAGGTGACCTGGGACCGCGTGCCCGAGTTCCAGCAGGTCGGCTCCGGCGATCCGAATACCTTCTCGGTCATTCTTTCGAGGAAGGGGCACCTCGAGTTCAAGTTCGGCGAGATCACCCAGGACGAGGGGATCGTCGGCATCTCGCCCGGCGGCGGCGGGGCGGTGCGGCTCCTCGATCTCTCCGAGGACGTGCCGATCACGGTGCCCGAGCAGGCCATTGCCGAGGTCTTCGGCTCCGAGCGAACCGTCGACGAGACGTTCCTCGCCCAGACCTACTACCAGCACTACCCGGACGACGTTCAGCAGATCGCGCTCTTCTACGACTTCCCGCTCCAGCTTCTGGGCGGCGGCGCGGTGGCCTATCACTTCACTACCAAGAACGACGTGAAGGGGATCGGCTACAAGAACTTCCGCACCCGCGAGATCTTCGACAACTCGGACTCCCTGGGGAGCGACGGAGTACTCGAGGGTTTCGCCAACATGGGCTACGTGCTCAAGTACGGCAAGCTCGGCGACCTGCGCGGCACCTTGAGCAACCTGGGCGTCTTCATCCACGAGATCGGCCATCAGTGGCTGACCCGGATCTTCTTCCGCGAGGGGCGGAGCGTGAACCCGGACCTGCAGGAGAACGGCGGCCACTGGTCGTTCGTCACCGACACCGATGCCTCCTTCATGCAGGGCAACGACATCCGGGACAACGGCGACGGGACGTTCCTGACCCTGCCGACGCCGGAGACCTTCAACGACATGGATCTCTACATCATGGGCTTCCTTCCGCCCGGGCAGGTCTCGGACTTGTTCTACGTGCGGGGGAGCAGCCAGCCATCCAGACAGCTGCCCGAGTGGGACGTGAGCTTCAGGGGCGAGCGCGTCGACGTCAGCATCGACGACGTGATCCGCGAAGAGGGCGCCCGCGAGCCGTCGAGCGACGACTCGCCCAAGACGACCCGGATCGCCATGGTTCTCCTGGTGCAGGAGGGTCAGACTCCCGATCGGCGCGCGATCGACAAGGTGCAGGAGTTCGTCGACAAGAGCCGCAAGGAGTGGTCCGACCAGACCGGCGGCGTCGGCTCGTTCGACTTCTCGGTGGCTCCCAACTAGGCGGCCGACCGATCTTTGGATCCCGCCGGCTCGCTCGGCGAGCCGGTGGGAGCTCGGGCGGCCGGGCGCCGCTCAGGCGCCGGTGATGTAGTGCTCGAGCTGCTCGATCGTGTACTGCTGGTCGGAGATGACCGCCTTCACGACGTCGCCGATCGAGATCATGCCGATCAGCTTGCCGTTCGCCGTCACCGGCAGGTGGCGAAAGCGCTTGGTGGTCATGATCTTCATGCAGTCTTCGACGGTCTGGTGGGGCCGCACGCAGACCGGGTTCCAGACCATGATGTCGCGGACCGGAGTCTCGCGTGAATGGCGATCGAGCAGGATCACCTTCCGGGCGTAGTCGCGCTCGGTCATGATGCCGGCCGGTTCGTCGCCCTCGACCACCAGCACCGCGCCGATGTTCTTCTCGGCCATCAACTGCAGCGCTTCGTACACCGAGGCGCCGGCGTCGACCGACCAGATCTCGTGGCCCTTGGCTTGCAGCACTTCTTGCACAGTCTTCATTGCGAGACCCTCACCCTGCGGGCCGGCGCCTCCGCCGGGCGGGAGGTGCTCGCTTCCGCCGCGGGCGCGCCAGCACTGATTCGAAGAACTTCCGACTATACACCGAGGAGCGGCGGCGTCAGCGGCGGCGGTACTCGTCGGCCTACCAGCCGCGCACGGCCCTCTCGACCTCCTGCCGGCCCGTGAGGCTGCTCCGCGGGCGAAGGATTCGCGGCTTCCAGCGGCTCGTACCTGGCGAAGGGATCAGAGAATCGTCGCGTTCGGGCATCCGGCCGACTCATGTAATATCGAGAGCGCCCGCGGGTACCTACCCAGCTCTCCTCCCCAATCGCAAATGGACCGAAAATATCCAGGGAAGACTCGCGATCGGTACTGCCGGCAGTGGGCGATCTCGCTGGCTCTCGTCGGCGCGCTGGCGGCGGCCGGGCCGGTGAGCGCCGAACGACGGCTCGACATCGACCGGCTCGAGAAGAGCTACGTGGCGGCTCTCGACCTGCTGGCGCAGGGCCAGCGCGAGCAGGCTCTCGACGCGCTGATGGCGCTCGAGATCGAGGCGCTCGGCAAGGTGCCGACCGCGGGACGGATCGACCGGGTCTGGAGGCACAAGCTGGCGGTCGTCAAGCGCGCTCTCGAGCTGAGCTCGCCCGAGCTGCTGGTACCGGTCATCGTGCTGCATCACGACGCCTACGAGCTCTACCGGGAGGCCCAGCAACCGGTGCTGGCGCGCCACGCCCGCGACATGGCCACCGATCTCGCGACCTACAAGGCGCAAAGCAGCAAGTCGCCCGAGGACAAGCAGTTCGCGGGGTGGGTGATCACCAGCTTCGGCGAGGCCCTGCTGGATCTGCGGACGTCGGGTACCAGCGCCGGCATCCTGCGCGATGCTCTCGACATCTCGCCGCGCAATCCCGCCGCCCTGCTCGGCCTCGCCTGGGCGCACGAGATCCACGGCGAGTACGAGGATGCCGTCGCTCTGCTCGAGCGGCTGCTCGAGATTCAGGCCGGCCATGACCAGGCGCGGCTGCGGCTGGCGGTGTGCAAGCGGCGCCTCGGCGAGCTCGAGTCGGCGCACGCCGAGCTCACCCGGCTGTTGAACCGGGCGACCCAGCCCTGGATTCGCTCGATCGTGTATCAGGAGCTCGCGCGCACCCTCATCTCGCTGGGCCGGCTGGAGGCGGCCGAGGTCATCGCCCGCGACGGCTTCGAGGAGATGCCGGGGGACCAGGAGATCGCGATTCTCTTCGCTTCGATCAGCGAGCGGCGGGGCAAGCCGGCGAAAGCGGACGCCGTGGTCAAGCTCGTCAAGCCGGTGGGTGAGGGCGTGCCCTCGGCGCGCTATATCTACGACGATCGGCCCGATCTCGAGATCGACGAGGTGCGCTCGACGCTGCACGCGATGATGGAGGAACGGCTCGACGTGCTGGCTTCCGGCCTGAGGTGGTGGAACGGCGACGGGGCCCCGGGCGAAGGTGCAACCGAGGAGGGAGGCGGTCGATGAGACCGGCGCTCCTGCTCTGCGCTCTGCTGGCCGCCGCCCCGGTCGCCGCCGAGGATCTCCAGGTCTGGATCGATCACCCGGTCGGCGACGAGTTCGTGCATGGCGTCGTGTCGTTCGTCGTCGCCGTGAGCGGTGAGCAGACCGAGGGTGCGACGGTGGAGTTCGCGGTGGATGGCCGCTCGCTCGGCACCATGATCCGGCCGCCGTTCAAGGTCGACGTCGACGTCGGCAACGACAACGTCAGCCACGAGTTCGTCGCCATCGCCCGTGCGCGGGGCGGACTCGAGGCCCGCACCACGGTCTTGACGCCGAAGCTGATGGTCGATGAGGCCCTGCAGCTCAACCTCCAGCAGTTCTATATCACCGCCTCCAACTCGAGCGGGCGAGTGCTCGACCTCGAGCGGGACGACTTCCGGGTCGTCGAAGAAGGCAAGGAGCAGCAGATCGTCACCTTCGAGCGCGGCGACGTGCCGTTGACCTCGGTGCTGCTGCTCGACTGCAGCCTGAGCATGACCGGCGAGCCGCTCGAAGCGGCTCTCGAGGGCGCTTCGCTCTTTCTCGACGGCATGAACGAGCTCGACGAGGCCATGGTCATGCTCTATTCGGACAGCCTGCTGCGCGCCAGCGACTTCTCCGCGTCGCGGGATACGCTGCGCGACGCGCTGGCCGGGGTCGGAGCCAGCGGCGGAACGGCGATCAACGATCACCTCTACCTGGCGCTCAAGAAGCTCGACCCGCGTCAAGGGCGGAGCGTGATCGTCCTCTTCTCGGACGGGAGCGACGTGCACAGCGTGCTGTCGATGTCGGAGGTTGCCGAGAAAGTTCGCCGGAGTCAGGCGCTGATCTATTGGATCTACCTGCGGCTGCGTCCGGGGGAGAGCGTCGACAAGGTACCGACCTACATGGCGACGTGGCGCAACATGGAGGCGAGCCAGAGCGAGTTCCGACTGCTGCGCAAGGCGGTCGAGGAGAGCGGCGGCCGGGTTCAGGTCGTCGATCACCTGGAAGAGCTCGACGACGCTTTCGTCGGCATCATGACCGAGCTGCGCGAGCAGTACGTCATCGGCTACTACCCGAGCAACTCGGCCAAGGACGGCAGCTGGCGCGACGTCAAGCTGCGGGTCAAACGGTCCGGCGTCAAGGTGCGGGCCCGAGAGGGCTACGCGGCCTATCCCTAGCGGGTCAGGCCAAATCATCTCGAGGGCCGTCGGCCCTGCCGGCTGGTATCGTCTCGACGTCATGTGGCGAAGCCGATGGGCGAGGTGCGCTCTCGCCGCGATCCTGGTGCTCACGCTACCGGCGGCGGCGCAGGATGAGAGCGTCGACGAGGAGCCGACCGTCGCCGAGGAGGGCGTCGAGGAAGCGGCCGCGGAGAGCGCCGAGGCGGGC
>JAHEKO010000216.1 GCA_024638355.1 Acidobacteriota bacterium | reverse complement strand
AAGAGGCCGGTGGCGTAGTCGGCGGCCTTGAGCGCGTCCCAGATGAGGGTCCGCGGGTACTCGATGTCGATGTAGTAGTCGTGGCGCTCGTACTTGCGTGGGTGGAGCGATGAGAGGATGCCCATCTGCGCGTAGTCGGAGTGCGCCGAGAGCGCGTAGGCGCGGTCGAAGATCACCGACTCGCCGGCCAACCGCTCGAGGTTGGGCGTGACGCCGGTCCGCTGATCGCCGCTCAGGAACGTCCGTTTCCACGGCACCGACTCGAGCATCACCAGCACCACGTTCAGCCGGCGGTTGGAGGCTGTCGACTCGGCGCCGGGCTCGTAGGGTTCGATCCAGCGGTCGGCGCCGCTCGCCACCGGCGCCTCGCCGACCTGGAAGAAGCGGGTGTGCGACCGTTGGAGTACCGCCCAGTGTCCCTCGGGTACGACCCCCGCGAGGACCTGCGGCAGAACGATCGACGCGCCGGCGGCGATCAGCAGGAGCAGGGCCGAGGCCGCCGCGCCGACGGCGAACCGGCCCCGGCCGAGCCTGCCGGGCCGGCGCCGGTGGCGCCGCAGTCCGAGCCAGAGCCCCAACGCCACGAGCAGCGCGCCCGCCGGCAGGGCGGTGAGGGCCAGCGCCTCGGCGAGCTGGGCCTCCTGGAGGATCTGGCGCAGATTGGCGTAGGCGAACCAGAGATCGGTGCTCTTCAGGTGAACGCTGGTGGCGAGGAACTTGAGCGTCGAGGCCACCAGCGTCATCAGGAGGAGAGCGACCCCGAGCGCCTGGACCAGGTCGATCGTCGCGGCCGCCGCGCCTCGCGGCTCGAGCGCTTCCACCGCGGCCCAGAGCGCCACCAGCAAGGCCACCTCGAGGCCGGCCAGGGCGATCAGCCCCACCGGCACCAGCAGGCTCTCCATCACCCCCAGCTTGGCGATCGGGAAGCGGGAGAAGAAGGCGTAGAGCAGCAGCCCGCAGTGAAGCGACCAGGCCGCGGCGAGCAGAGGCCACCGGGCGAGGCCGGCCTCGAAGGCGCGGCGCCGGGAGCCCGGCCCGCGGGTCGCGTCAGTAGTCGTAGACATCCGGAAAGAGGGGGCGTCGCTCTCGATAGCGGGGGTCGCGCAGCGCGTCGAGCTCGGGCGCCGCGAGCCGCAGACGGATTCTGCCCGAACCCGAGCGTAGGTGGGTGCCGGCAGCGAGCCGCAGGGTCCCTCCGGCCGCGATCGGCCTGCCGTCGATCGTGCCCGGATCGGCGTTCGCCGCTCCCTGCTCGACCAGCACCAGATAGTCGCCGCCGATGGCCAGCTCGAAGCGGTCGGCCTCCGCTTCCACGATCGGCGAGTAGAGCATCAGATTGCCCCAGTAGAAGGCGTAGCGCCGGCCGAGCGCCTCGCGGAGCGGCCGGGGCAGCTGCTGGATGCGGTAGCTGTCGACGATCAGCTTGAGGGGCTTTGCTTCGAGCTCGCGGAGCAGCTCGGCGAGCTCGCCCGGCGCCATTCGCCCGAGCCGCGCGAGCTGCAGGCGGTCGAGCCAGGCGAGGCGGTCGTCGACCTGACGCCGGTGCCAGAGCAGGTCGACCCCGGCCAGATAGGTCTCGCCGGGCGCGAGGGCCGCCTCCGCCAGCTCGATCATCTGGCGCTGGAAGCCGCTGTCGCGCCCCAGGTTGGCCGGCAGCCGGGTGAGGGGGTAGACGATTCCGAGCGCGACGAACCCGGCGGCGAGCCAGGCGCGCCGGCGCCGATCGAGCGCCCGCCACGAGGCCATCCGGCCGTCCAGCAGCGCCACGATCAGCACCCACAGCGTAGGAATCAGCAGCACGAAGAAGTAGGGCCAGGGCTGATGATGGAGCACGCAGAGCAGGCTCAGGCTGGAGCCGTAGAGCAGCAGCTCCCATTCGACGCGGCCGGCCGCGCGGTCGCGTCGCCGCCGGTCGAGGTGCCAGAGAGCGCCGAGCGCGAGGCCGTAGAAGAGCGGGTTGAAGCGCACCGTGCGCCCCCAGTAGCGCAGCCGAATGTCCTCGATGAAGTCGACCGCGATCCTGCCGGCATCGCCGACGGCGCTCGAGAACACTCGCGCCGGCGTCGCCGCCAACGACCAGAAACCGAAGTAGGCGGCGGCGGTCACGGCGGCCGCGAGATTGAAGGCGAGGAGCCCGCGCGCCGCCGCGCGGTCGCGGGCCACCAGCAGCCAGCCGCCGAGCGCCACGTTGCCGGCGATCGCGTAGTAGGCGCCCTTCTGGGAGATGAGAAAGCTCAGACCGCAGACGATGCCGGCGGCGAGGTGCCGCCGCTCGATCAGCAGCAGGAGCGAGAAGAGGCCGGCGATCGCGGTCGGCATGTCGACGCGCAGGTCGGGCGAGCGCTCGAGAAAGGTCGACATCGTGACCAGAAGCGCCAGGCCGGCGAGGACCGCCCGCCGGTCGAAGCGGCGGGCGAGCAGCAGCGAGGCGGCGCCGAGCGCCAGCATGTTGAGGACGACCATCTCGAGCTTCACCGCCATCAGCTTCTGCCAGCTCGATCCCGGCAGGCCGAGCGCCGGCAGCTGGAGGTAATAGCCGAGAACGGTCTTGTACGGGGTGAAGTCGCGATAGGGCATCCCCTCGGTCAGGGCGTGCACCGCACGAGCGCCCTGGAACTCGTCCATCACCAGCGGCAGGCGCAGGACGTAGAGCGTCTCGATCGCGGCATACAGCAGGCAGAGGCCGGCGAGCGCGAGGCCGAATCGCCCGGCGGTCATCCCGGGCTTCCGTCGGCGATCCGCTTCCAGGGCGGTCGCCGGGCGACCGCGACGAGGCCGGCGGTCATGCCGAAGCCGCGACAGAAGGCGCGCGCGAAGGAGAGAGGCGCGAACCGGAAGAGGCCGGCGGAGCGCTCGCGGCGGACGAGCCTCGCGGTCATCGGCAGCTGCGCGAGGATGAGGAGGGCGAAGAGCGCGGGAGCCACCCAGCGCAGCGCCGGCCAGGCGAGCGTCGGCAGCGAGGCGAGGGCGAGCATCGCCAGCGGCGGCTGAGCGTGGTCGAGAGTGCCGCTGTAGGCGTCGCCGCCCGAACGCCGGGGATGGTGCGCGTAGAGCTGCACGCGCCAGAAGCCGTGGGTTCGTTGGGTCCGTAGATAGGGGCCGAGCGACGTCGGATGGTGATGGCCGACGCGGGAGCGAGCGTCGAACGCCAGCTCGTAGCCGCTCGAATGCAGCCGGTAGGCCAGCTCGGCATCCTCCGCCGTGACCCAGCGCTCGTCGAAGCCGTCGGTCTCTTCGAGCGCGGAGCGGCGGTAGAGAACGTTGAAGCTGCCCAGGAAGTCGACCCGATCGGACATCGAGTCGTGCCGGGCGACGATCTCGGCGTGGATCGTGCTCGCCAGCCAGGCTCCCGGCGCGCCGGCCGGAATGGCGTTGGTGTAGCTGCCGCCGGCGCCCGCCACCCGCGGATCGTCGAGCCGCCCACGCAGGATCTCGAGCGCCTCGGGCTCGGCCACGCAGTCGGAGTCGATGAACCAGACCAGGTCGGCGTCTACGGCGCGCCACCCGCGATTGCGGGCGGCCCCCGGCCCTCGCGCCTCGCCCTTCACGACACGCACCGGATAGTCGCGGGCGATCTCGACGGAAGCGTCGGTCGAGCCGTCGTCGACATAGACGATCTCGCGCAGGGCGCCGCCGTCGAGCAGCGGTACGACCGATGCGAGACAGCGGCGGAGCGTCGCCTCGGCGTTGCGCCCGGGGATCACCAGGGAGACGTCCATGGAAACGCTTCAGTCGGCGGCCGACTCGCCCTCGCGCGCCGCCGGCTCGCCGCCGCCGGCCTCGATGCGGTGGCGCGCCTCGGCGATCGCCAGCCGCCGCACCACCTGCGTGAGCCCTTCGTCGAGGCGCCGCAGCCGAACGTAGACCAGGAAGAAGCCGACGAACATCCCCAGGATGGCGAGGTAGAAGATGAGGTCCGCGCCGCGCACGATCCCCAGGCTCTGCGCGACGATGACGGTGAGCTCGGGCCGGGCGATCGCCACCGCCGCGGCGACCCAGAGCAGAGCCCAGGCCAGGCCGGGAACGGGTCGAAGGCGCCGGCGCGCGACCCCGAGTACGGTCAGCAGCGCGAAGCAGCCGGTGAGCGAGATGCCGAGGATCTGGAACGCATTCACGATCCGAAGCGAGTCTCTCACACCCGCCGCGGGCCTTCAGTGGAATCGGACGCAGGCCCGGGCGGCTATCTGAAGACCCGATTGAGGACGTAGTCGACCAGCACCCGCAGCGCGTCCAAGCCGCGCTGGCCCTTGGCGCGCGAGTGGCGGGTGTAGCGCACGCGGACCGGCACCTCAGCCCAGGACAGGCCGAGGCTGGAGATCTGGTCGAGGAGCTCGCTGGCGTGCGCCATCCGATCGGCGCGCAGTTCGAGGCGTTCGGCCGCATCGCGGGTCAGGGCGCGCAGGCCGTTGTGGGTGTCGGTGACGCGCAGACCCGAGACCACGCGGGTGAAGATCACCGCCGCCTTGAGCAGGAGCCTGCGCAGCGCCGGGACGTCGCTTCTCGCGTCGAGAAAGCGGGAGCCGAGCGCGATGTCGCAGCGGCCCGCGGCGACCGGCTCCACCAGGCGCTCGAGCTCCTCGCTCGGGTGCTGGCCGTCGCCGTCGAAGGTCACCAGGAAGCGCGCGCCCGCCGCGAGGCAGTAGTCGAATCCGGTCTGCAGCGCGGCGCCCTGGCCGCGGTTGACGGCGTGCCGCACCACCTCCGCGCCGGCCCGGGCGGCGGTGTCGGCGGTGCGGTCGGTGGAGCCGTCGTCGACCACCACGACGCGCGGCCAGCCGGGCAGGAGGTCCCGCACGACGGCGCCGATCGTCGGGGCTTCGTTGTAGGCCGGGATGACGATGAAGGTCGAGGCGCGGGGCACGAGCGTCGCCGGGTCGTTCATCTGGCCGCTACGGCTCAGAGGTAGTAGATGACGAAGACGACCGAGCCCGCCCACAGCACGAGGTTGACCATCGACGGCAGGTCGCGCACCACATGCTCGGTGGGGTTGAGCCGTCCGGGCCGCTGGTAGATCAGGTAGAGGTAGCGGAAGATGCCGTAGAGGACGAACGGGGTGGTGTAGATCAGGAAGCGGGTCTCGAACTTCTCGATGGTCTCGGGGGCGATCGAATAGAGGGCGAAGGCGACCACCGTGGAGGCGGTCACCACGTTGATCATCTGATCGAGAAAGGCCGGGCTGTACTGGCTGAGCACGGGCCGCTGGTCCGAGGCGTGCCGGTCGAGCAGGATGAGCTCGTGCCGGCGCTTGGAGAAGGAGAGGAAGAGGGCGAGAAAGACGGTGCACAGGAGAAGCCAGGCCGAAACCTCCACGTCGATCGCCAGCGCTCCGGCGAGCACCCGCAGCACGAAGCCGAGGCTAATGCTCATCACGTCGAGGATCACGACGTGCTTGAGCCCCGACGAGTAGAGCAGGTTGAGCACCATGTAGCCGGCCAGCACGCCCAGGAAGTCCAGCCCGATCCGGTAGCCGATGCCGAGGGCGATCGCGGCGAGCACGATCGTGGCCGCCGCCGCGCCGCCGACGCTGATCGCTCCCGACGGGATCGGGCGGTGCCGCTTGACCGGGTGACGGCCGTCCTCCTCGCGATCGCGGATGTCGTTGAAGCCGTAGACCGCGCTCGAGGCCAGGCAGAAGGCGACCAGCGCCAGGAGGGCCTTGACGTCGGCGTCGATCTCGGTGAGCCGCTGGGCGAAGACGACCGGCGCCAGCACGAAAACGTTCTTCAGCCAGTGAGGGGGCCTCATCAGCTGAAGGAGGGCACGCATCGGGGGTATTGTATGGAAAGTCTGTATGGCGGATCTCGAGAGCGGGCCCAACCCGGTGACGACGCCACCGCCGCCTGCCGGCCCGCCGCTCGGTGAGAGCGCCGCGGAAAGAGCCGCCGGCCGGCGCCATCTCGCCTTGGCATGGGCGCTGCCGACCGCGGCGATCCTGATCGCGCTCTGCCTGCCGATGATCTCCGGCCAGCGCACGCTCTACCTGCGCGACGTCTTCGGCACCCACCTGGGGATGAAGTGGCACCAGGCCGAGGCGCTCCGCGCCGGCGAGCTGCCCCTGGTGGATCCGCAGCGCGCCGGCGGACAGGCGAGCCTCGGCAATCCCAACAGCGTGCCGCTCTACCCGAGCCAGCTGCTCTACGCCGTGGCCGGCACGCTGTGGGCGCTCAACGCGCACTTCTGGATCCACCTGCTGATCGCGCCGGCGGCCTTCTACTGGCTCGCCCGCCGCTGGCGCCTGCGGCGCGAGGCGGCGTGGCTGGGAGGCGTGGTCTACGCCTCCGGCGGCTACTTCCTGTCGACGCTGAATCTCTACAACCTGGTGGCGGTGGCGGCGCTCGCGCCCGCCTTCATCGCCGCGTCGATGGCGCTCGCCGAGGAGCGACGCCCGCTCCCCTTCGTTTCCACGGTCGGCCTGTGGGCGCTGGTCGTGCTCGGCGGCGATCCGATGAGCGCGGCGATGGCCCTCGGCCTCGCGGCGGGCGCCGTCGCCCTGCGCGTCGGCCGGCGCTTCCGGCGCTGGGGGCCGGTCGCGGCCGCGGTCGCCCTCGGCAGCCTGGTGGCCCTGCCGCAGCTGGTGGAGTTCGCTCGCATCCTGCCGCACACCTACCGCGGCTTCTGGGGCTACTC
>JAHEKO010000005.1:7175-25815 GCA_024638355.1 Acidobacteriota bacterium | reverse complement strand
GCGGCGCCGTTCTGATCAGCGACATCAACCGCGGGCTATTCATCGTGCGACCGCGGTTGGAATCGGCCATCTTCGCCGACGGTTTCGAGAGCGGCGATCTCTCCGCCTGGTCGAGGGTCAGGGGACCTGGAGTCGCGGTGACCTCGCCCGGGCTCAAGCAGAGCGACTTCGCCCTCGCCGTGACGGTCGACGGCACCGACACGGTCTCCGAAGTGATCGCTCTGCAGCCGGCGCGCGAGACCCGACTCCGGGCGAGCTTCCTGCTGCGGCCCAGCGGCATCGATCTGGCCGGCCGCGAGATCGAGATCCTGCGCTTCTTGACACCCAGGAAAGAGACGGTCGTGAGCGTGACGCTCGCCGAGCGCGGCAACAAGTACCGGGTGACCCTCTCGGCCGAGAGCGGCGGCGAGCTGCGGGAGATCGGCGCGATGGTGATTCCGTCGAGGCGCGCCGTGCCGCTGCGGGTCGAGTGGCGTCAGGCCTCCGCGGCCGGCGCCAACGACGGGGTGGCGCGGCTGTTCCGCAAGCGCCGCGTCAAGGCCGAGAGCGTTACGCTCGATACGACCGCGGTGCTCGATGCGGTGCGACTGGGACTTCCGGCGGGGTCGGCGGGCACCAACGGCGGCAGCTACCTGGTCGACGAGTTCAGGCTCGCGAACTAGGCCTCCTCATTCGAGAGCCCGGTGCCGGCCCGGGCCCCGAGGCGTGGATGCCGAGTTAGAGTCCACCGGATGAGCGATCGACCTCGAGACGATTCCCTCCCCGTCGATCTCCTGGTGGTCGGCGCCGGCCCGGTGGGCCTGGCATGCGCGATCGCCGCGCGACGCCACGACCTGACCGCTCGGACCGTGGACAAGGGGGCGCTGGTGAACTCCATCGTCGGCTACCCGCCGCGGATGGAGTTCTTTTCCACGCCGGAGCTCATCGAGATCGGGGGTCACCCGTTCCCCACCGCGGGCTACAAGCCGACTCGGGAGGAAGCCATCGAGTACTACGCCGGCGTCGTCCGGGTGGAGGGGCTCGACGTGCGCCTGTACGAGCGGGTGCTCTCCGTCCAGGGCGAGCGCGATGCCTTCCGCGTCGTCACCGACCGAGGCGAGCACCCGTGCCGCCGACTGGTCGTGGCCACCGGCTTCTTCGATCTGCCGAATCGCCTGGGCCTGGAGGGAGAGGAACCGCCCCGGGTGATCCACTACTACCACGAAGCGTACCCGTACACCGGCCAGCGGGTGGCCGTGATCGGCGGCAAGAACTCGGCGGTAAAGGCGGCACTCGACTGCTACCGGCACGACGCCGAGGTCACCCTGATCCATCGCGGGGAAGATCTCTCGGACCGAGTCAAGTACTGGCTGCGTCCGGACCTCGAGAACCGCATCGCCGAGGGCAGCGTACGCGCTTTCTTCCGCACGAGCGTGACGGCGATCGAGCCGGGCCGACTGCGCCTGGACACCCCGGACGGTGAGCGCACGATCGGCAACGACTTCGTGCTCGCCATGACCGGTTACCGGCCCGACTATCCCCTTCTCGACGCCCTCGGGATCGAGTGGGCCGACGACGACGCCATGACCCCGGTCCACGACGCGACGACGTTCGAGACGAACCGCCCGGGCGTCTACCTGGCCGGCACGGTCTGCGGCGGGCTCCACACCGGTCGCTGGTTCATCGAGAACGGTCGCCACCACGCTCAGCAGATCGCCGCTCACATCGCTCGCGGCGAGGCTCCGGAGATCGACTTCGACAGCCGGCACTGGAAGACCGCCGAGTAGGCCCCCGAAGGAGGTGCCCTGCACCTCGTGTGCGGAACCGAGGTCGGCTGCTAAGCTCGCTCGACACGCAGGATCCCAAGGAGGAAGCCATGTCTCGTCACAGGACGCGGATCGCAATCGTTGTCGCCCTCGCAATGACGCTCGCCTGGCCGCTGGCGGCGCAGGAGGACATGCCCGAGATGGACGCCGAGCAGGCCGCGATGATGGAAGCCTGGATGAAAGCGGGCACGCCGGGAGAGGCCCACGAGTGGCTCTCCGGTTTCGTCGGCAATTGGAAGCTGGAGATCAAGTCCTGGATGGACCCGGCGAGCGAGCCGATGGTCTCCATGGGAACCGCCGAGCGCTCCATGGTGATGGATGGCCGGGTGCTGCAGGAGACGATGCAGAGCGACATGATGGGGACCCCCTTCTCCGGCCGAAGCCTGACCGGCTACAACAACGTGACCGGCAAGTACTGGGGAACCTGGATCGACACCATGTCGACCGGCGTCTTCGTGAGCCACGGGTCACGCGACGCCGACAGCGGCGCGATCACGCTCGACGGCGAATTCGTCAACCCGATGACCGGCGGCACCACGAAAACCCGCTCGATCATGCACGCCGAGGGCGACGACAAGATGGTCTTCGCCTGGTACGAGGATCACGGCGAGGGCGAGATGAAGACGATGGAGATCACCTACACCCGCGAATAGCCCGCCGAACCCTCTACCCGCTCATCGACTTGAGCTGCCGGTTCGCCACCGCCAGCATCGCCAGCGTCGGGTGGGCGACGGACTGCAGCTCGGCGATCAGCTGCTCGGTACGGGCCACCATCATCCGGCTGGACTTGGCCCACGCCTGGATGTCGGCCGGGCTCGGCTGCTCGTTGTCGACGCTCGACAGAACCTTGCGGGTCAGCTCGGCCTGGTGGCCGGAGAGATCGTCGACGATGGCGTTGATCGCCAGCTTGTCCCAGGCGCTGTCGGCGGGTAGCCGCAGCGCCGCGCGGCGCACCCAGTCGAAGCCGAACCGCGAGCCGATCTCGAAGTAGAACTGGGCCACCACCGCGCTCGGCCAGCTGCCCGACCGGGCCAGGCGGACGATGTCGCACGCCGGCGCGAGGCTCTGGAGCCTCACCACCCGGAAGGCGAGCTGCTGATCGACTCCCAGCTCGACCAGCGACTGAATCCGCTCGTCGATCAGCTTGGCGTCGGTCGGGGTGGTCAGGCTGGAGAGGGCGCGCGCGATCTCCTTGACGCCGTCGCGATAGTCCGCGATGCGGCCGCCGATGTCGCCAACGCCCTCCGGCAAGCGCAGAAACCAGACGGTCGCCCGCTCCAGGGTCCGGCCGCATTCCGCCAGCAGGGTCGCCTGCACGGTCGCCGGCAGCTGGTTGTCCAGCGCCTCGATGTCGAGCCAGAGCGGCCTCAGATCGAACACCTGCCGGCTGATGACGTAGGCCCGCGCGACGTCCGCGGTCGCCATGCCCGTGCGCTCCTGCACCTCGTGGATGAAGGCGATGCCGACGCGATTGACGATGCTGTTGGTGAGACCCGTGGCGACGATCTCGCGCCGCAGACGGTGGCGGGGGATCACGTTCGGAAAGCGCTCGCGAACCGGCTGCGGAAAGTAGAGCTGGAGCTCCTCGGTCATGTGCAGATCGTCGGGCACGTCCGAGCGCAGTAGCTTGTCGTAGAGATCGAGCTTGGCGTACGAGAGCAGCACCGCCAGCTCCGAGCGCGTTAGCCCGATACCGCGACTCGTCCTCTCCGCCAGCTCGTCGTCGGCGGGGAGATGCTCGATCTCCCGGTTGAGGCGTCCGCTCTTCTCCAGGCCGTGCATGAAGCGGCCATGGCGGTCGTTG
Organism: Acidobacteriota bacterium; assembly: GCA_024638355.1. GTDB lineage: Bacteria > Acidobacteriota > Thermoanaerobaculia > Multivoradales > JAHEKO01 > JAHEKO01. The sequence continues at coordinate 22,206 of JAHEKO010000005.1, read as the reverse complement.
AGCCGCGCCCCCAGCTGGTGGGTGACGGTGATCGCCTGCGTCTGCAGGTAGTTGTCGCGCAGCACCAGCTCCGCGACCTCGTCGGTCATCACGTACAGCAGCTGATCGCGCTGCTTCCGCGTCAGATCGCCCGCATCTTCGACGTCGTTGAGCAGGATCTTGATGTTGACCTCGTGATCCGAGCAGTCGACGCCGGCCGAGTTGTCGATGGAGTCGGTGTTCATCCGGCAGCTTCCGAGCCCCAACTCGATCCGCGCCTCCTGGGTGACTGCCAGGTTGGCGCCCTCGCCGATCACCCGGGCGCGCACCCGGCCGGCGTCGATGCGCACGCCGTCGTTCGACCGATCGTCGGCGTCGACGTGGGTCTCTTCGCTCGCCTTGACGTAGGTACCGATGCCGCCGAACCAGAGCAGGTCGACGTTCGCGCCCAGCAGGGCCTGGATCAGCTGGTTGGGGCGCAGCCGCTCTTCTTCGATATCGAGCGCCGCGCGCATCTCGGGCGTGGTGTCGATCGACTTGGCCTGGCGGTCGAAGACGCCGCCGCCTGCCGAGATCAGACTCGAGTCGTAGTCCGACCAGCTCGACTGCGTCAGCTCGAAGAGACGCTTGCGCTCGGCCCAGCTCGCCTCCCGATCGGGGCTCGGGTCGACGAAGATGTGGCGATGGTTGAAGGCGCCGACCAGCCGGATGTGAGGCGAGAGGAGCATGCCGTTGCCGAAGACGTCACCCGACATGTCGCCCACACCGACGACGGTGAAGTCGGAGCTCTGAATGTCGGTGCCGAGCTCGCGAAAGTGTCGCTTCACCCCCTCCCAGACGCCGCGCGCGGTGATGCCCATCTTCTTGTGGTCGTATCCGGCCGAGCCGCCCGAGGCGAAGGCGTCGTTCAGCCAGAAACCGTGCTCCTGGGAGATGGCGTTGGCGGTATCGGAGAAGGTCGCCGTGCCCTTGTCGGCCGCCACCACCAGGTAGGGATCGTTGTCGTCGCGCCGCTTGACGCGCGGCGGCGGCACCACCTCGTTCCCGTCGAGGTTGTCGGTCAGGTCGAGCAGGCCGCGCATCATGGTCTGGTAACACTCGCGCACCTCCTGCTGCAGCGCCTCGCGCTCTTCCGGCGGCCGGCGCACGACGAAGCCGCCCTTCGATCCGACCGGCACGATGACGGCGTTCTTCACCATCTGCGCCTTCATCAGGCCGAGGATCTCGGTGCGGAAGTCCTCGCGGCGATCCGACCAGCGAATGCCGCCGCGCGCCACCGGCCCGCCGCGCAGATGAATCGCCTCCATCCGCGGACTGTGGATGTGGATCTCGCGATAGGGCCTGGGCAGCGGCAGCTCCTCGATCGACCGGGAATCGATCTTCATCGCCAGATAGGGCTTGGGCTTGCCGTCTTCGTCGGTCTGGAAGTAGTTCGTGCGCAGCGTCGACTGGATGGCGTTGAGGAAGCGGCGGAGGATCCGATCCTCGTCGAGGCTGGAGACGGCTTCGAGCCGAGCCTCGATGGCGCGCGCCAGGGCCGCCGCCTCGTCTTCGGCCGCGCCGTCGCCGTCGGGATCGAACAGCTCGAGAAAGAGGTCCACCAGCATGCGCGCCACGTCGGGATGGGCCGCCAGGGTCGAGCGCATGTAGCCCTGGCTGAAGGGAATGCGCGTCTGCCGCAGGTACTTCGAGTAGGCCCGGATCAGCGTGACCTCGCGCGGCTGCAGGCCGCCGATCATCACCAGCTTGTTGAGGCTGTCGTTCTCCATCTCGCCCGACCAGATGCGGGAGAAGATCTCGTGGAACGGCGCGCGCACGTCGGAGAGGACCAGCGGCCGATTGTCCTCCGTCACCATGGACAGATCGCGAATCCAGACGCTGCGGTCGGACTCCTCCGGATGCACCTCGAACAGCCGCTCGTCGACCACCCTCAAGCCCATGTTCTCGAGCATCGGCAGAACGTCGGAGAGGTGGGTGCGATGGCCGGTCAGGTAGATCTTGAAGTTGAGCTCGCTCTCGCTCGAGTCGGCCGACCGGTAGAGATTGATCGCGATCGGTCCCTCGCTCAGCGCCTCCTCCATGCGCTCGATGTCCAGCACTGCCAGCATCTCTTTGTAGAGATCGGAATAGCCACCCGGAAAGGACCCGGCGTAGCGGCGAGCGAGCACCGTGCCGCGCGCTTCGCCGTGCTCGGCGATCAGCGCCTCCGTGAGCCGGTCTTCCCAGGCGCGCACCGCCTGGGCGAGACGCTCCTCGACTTCCTCTACCGGCGGAGCGTGGCCGTCGCGCAGCGGCGTCCTGACGATGAAGTGGAGACGAGCGAGCGGCGAGTCGGTGACGTGGGTGTAGAACCGATCGACCTTGCCCTGGTACGCCTGCTCGAGAATGCTCTCGATCTTCAGCCGGTTCGACGTGTAATAGCGATCGCGCGGCAGGTAGACGAGACACGAGACGAAGCGCTCGAACGGATCGTGGCGGACAAACAGGGCCGTGCGATTGCGGTCCTGGAGGTGCAGGATGCCGATCGCCGTCTCGAGCAGCTCCTCGTTGGTGATCTGGAAGAGCTCGGTGCGCGGGTAGCTGTCCAACACGTGCTGAAGCTGGCGGGCGCTGTGGCTGCCCTCGGGCAGCCCGGACTGCTCGAGCACCCATCGCGCGCGGCGCCGGAGAAGCGGGATCACCCGCGGACTCTCGGAGAAGGCTTCGGTGGTGAAGAGGCCGACGAACAGCTTGGCGCCGATCACCGTTCCCTCCTGGTCGAAGACGCCGACCGCGACCGTATCCAGGCTCACCCCGCGATGCACGGTCGACCGGCGGAGGGTCTGCGTGATCCTCACCAGCTTCCTCTCGCGCAGGAACTGTGACTGCTCTTCGGTAAGCTCGACGCCGCGCAGGCCTCCGAACACCTTGATCTTCGGATCGCGCAGCAGTCCGAGCCCGCTCTCGGGATCGAGGCTGACCTTGAGACCCTCCCCCTCGCCCTGGAAGACGTAACGGCGGTAGCCGACGAAGGTGTAGCGGCCGTCGCGCATCCACCTGAGCAGCGCGATCGCCTCCTCGACCTCGTCGGCCGGAAGCTTGGGGGGGCTCTCGGTAAGCTCGGCTTCGATGCGCTCGGCAGCGGCCAGCATCGGCTGCCAGTCCTCCACCGCCCGCCGCACGTCGGCGAGAACCCGGAGAATCCCGTCGCCTAGCTCGGCATGGGTCTCGGGCTGCTGCTCGCTCACCTGGATCTGCGCGTACGATTCCTGAAGACCTCCGTTCTCGCCCTCGCCGAGGCCGATCAGCCGTCCCTCCTGGTCGCGGCGCACGCTGAAGATCGGATGCACCAGCATCACGACATCGATGTCCACCCGGTTGAGCTCGGCGATGGCCGAGTCGATCAGGAAGGGCATGTCGTCGGTGATGAACTCGACCACCGTGTGCGACGACTGCCAGCCGTTCTCATCGACCTTGGGGTTGAAAACGCGTACTTTCGCCTCTCCCGGCCGTCGCTGCTGCGCGAAGCGCCAGAAGGCCAGCACGGCCCCATAGAGGTCGTCGGGAGTCGACTCCATCAACTCGCGCGGAGCGCAGTCGGCGTAGAAGGCCTCGACAAACGCCTCGACGTCGGCAGCCTGCGAATCGTCGGGTCGCTCATGAACCCGGCCGACGAGCCACTCGATCAACTCACGCTTGCTGTGGGCGGCAGATGCGGTCACCGACTCTTCCTCCGCTGGAAAGTGCGCAAGGCCTCAGACTATGACCCGGCTGAGGCGCCGTTGCAAGATTCCCCGATCGCGCGACTCGCCGCAGCGCGGCTCGTCGCGGGCCGAGGCGCTGTGACAAAGTGGTCCGCCACCGCATGAAACGAGCCCTGGCACTCGCGCTGCTCCTCCTCCTCGTTCTCGGCGGAGTCGCGGTCTCTCGAACCCTCTTCTTCGGGTCGCGACAGGACGTCTTCGCGCCGCCGGCCGAGCTGGCCGCCGAGCCCGAGCCGGTGCCGTTCGGTGCCGCCGAGCGCCTGGCGACGGCGCTCACCTTCCGCACCGTGTCGCTGCCGCCGCCGGCGCCTCCCGAGCGCGAGGAGTTCCGAGCCTTGCACCTCTGGCTGACGGAGACCTATCCGCGAGTGCACGAGACCCTCGCGCGCGAGACGGTCGGCGAGCTCAGCCTGCTCTACACCTGGGAGGGCGTCGACCCGTCGCTCGCGCCGGTCGTCTTGATGGGCCACCAGGACGTAGTGCCGGTGATTCCCGGCACCGAGGATCGGTGGACCCATCCCCCCTTCGGCGGCGTCATCGCCGACGGCTGGATCTGGGGTCGAGGGGCGATGGACGACAAGGCCACCGTCATCGCTATTCTCGAGTCGGTCGAGAGCCTTCTCGCCGAGGGCTTTCGCCCGCGACGCACGATCTACATCGCCTTCGGGCACGACGAGGAGGTCGGAGGACGCCAGGGCGCCCAGAAGATCGCCGACCTGCTCGAGTCTCGCCGCGTCGGCGACTACGCCCTGGTCCTCGACGAGGGGGGCGCGATCACCGAAGGCATGATGCCAGGGACCGACGGTCCGGTCGCCATCATCGGCATCGCGGAGAAGGGTTACGTCAGCCTCGAGCTGGTTGCCGCCGCCGAAGGCGGGCACTCCTCGACGCCGCCCGAGAGCACGGCGATCGGCATCCTGAGCCGCGCCATCCAGCGCCTCGAGGACGATCCGTTTCCGCTGCGCATCGACGGCGCGACGCGCGAGATGCTCGCCTTCGTCGGCCCGGAGGCGACGTTCAGCCGGCGCCTGGCGATCGCCAACCTGTGGCTGACCGCGCCGCTGGTCAAGCGCGGCATGGCGAACTCGCCGGGCGGCTCGGCGTCGCTTCGAACGACGACGGCCGCCACCATGTTCGACGCCGGTGTCAAGGACAACGTTCTGCCGATCACCGCGCGGGCGGTGGTCAACTTCCGGATTCTTCCCGGCGAGACGGTCGAGAGCGTGACCGAGCGCGTGCGCGCCGTCGTCGACGACGCCCGAATCACGATCGACACCGCTTTCGGCTTCGGACAGGACCCTTCCCCCATCTCGGACGTGGAGAGCCCGGCCTTCCGCCTCGTCGGCCGCACGCTGCGCGAGGTGCTGCCCGGCGAAGAGCTTCTGGTCACTCCCTACCTGGTGCTCGGCGGCACCGACGCCAAGTACTACGCCCCACGCTCGCGCAACGTCTTCCGCTTCCTGCCCGTCTTCATCCGGGAAGGCGACATGGCGCGCGTCCACGGCACCAACGAGCGGCTGAGCGTGGAGAGCGTGGATCTCGCGATCCGCTACTTCCGGCGGCTGATCCGCAACACCGACGAACTGTAGCGCTCGGACCCGTTTCCGGGCGAATCCGCGGGCGGCGCCCCCCACCGGTCACTCGACCAGTGCCGGGCGGGATCGCCCGCCAACAGGTCATCTAGCCCGTGCCGGGCGGGATCGCCCCCCACAGGTGGGGGCGCTACGGGATCCGGTCGAGCAGCCGGTCCAGAAACGCCTCCTGCGCCGGGTTGATCTTGCGGCGCGCGGTGGCGAGGTCGAAGAACTCGGCGCGGTCGATCTCGGGGGTGTCGACGTAGCGGCCCGAGCCGCGCGGCCACTCGAGCGGGAAGGTGTTGCTCTCGAGCTCGGCGCCGCGGGGCCAGTCGCCCTCGAAGGCCCAGGCGACGACGCGCTTGCCGCCGCGCTGGACGATCCACTCGAGCTCCAGGAACTCGGGCGCGGGCGCGCAGCTTCGAACCCGCTGGCCGGTCTCTTCGCGAAACTCCCGCCGGGCGGCGGCGAGCGCGTCTTCGCCCGGATCGATCAGGCCCTTGGGCACGCTCCAGAATCCATCGTCGCGATGGACGAAGAAGGGGCCGCCGGGGTGGACCAGGAAGACCTCGAGCGCCTCGGCGGGGCGGCGGAACAGGAGGAGCCCCGCCGAGGTGCGCTTGGGCCCGGGCCGGCCCGGGGGGCGGTTCATCGGTTCGGCGGCGCCGCGTCTACTTGCGAGCCCGCGGCGTGATCGTGACCTCCATCCGCTCGCCGTCGCGCTGGAAGACGACGTGGACAGGCTCGCCGATCTTCACCGCGTCGAGGGCGTAGGTGTAGTCGTAGATGTTGGCGATCGTCTGCCCCGCGAACTCGACGATGACGTCGCCTTCCTGAAGCCCGCCCTCGGCCGCCGGCCCGCCTTCGATGACGCCGGAGAGCCGCAAGCCCTCGACCTCGGTGGAGTAGTCGGGAATGGTTCCGGTGAAGGCGCGCACGGTGTCGCGGTTGCCTCCCCGATCGGTCCTGGGCGCCACCTTGACGAACTCGGGAGCGGTCTCGAGATTGGCGAGCTTGTAGGTGATGAGAGCGCTGAACCGGGCGATCCGCTCGAGATCGTCGTAGTTGATCTTGTCGGCGGTGTCGGAAGGCCGGTGGTAGTCCTCGTGGCTGCCGGTGAACAGGTTCAGGCTCGGTACGGAGATGCCGTTGAAGGCCGTACTGTCGGTCGGCAGGTAGGGATCGTCCATCGCCTGGATGTCGAAGCCGACGGGCACGTTGCTCTGCTCGATCAGACGCGGCCAGACGGAGCTCGAGCCGGCCGCCTGGATCGTGAGCTTGTTGTCCTTCATGCGCCCGACCATGTCCAGGTTGACGTAGCCCACGGTGTTGTCGGCGTCGAGCGCGGTCTCGCTCTCGGCGCCGTCGAGGAAGGCGTTCACCCCGAGCAGTCCGAGCTCCTCGCCGGACCAGAAGGCGACCACCACGTCGCGCTTGCGCTCCATGCCGGCGAGACGACCGGCCGCCATCAGAGCCGCGGCCGCGCCCGAGGCGTTGTCGTCGGCGCCGTAGTGCACGCCGCCGGCCTCTTCCCGGCGGGCGAGCGAGTTGCCGTTCTTGCCGCGCCCCAGGTGGTCGAAGTGCGCGCCGAGCACGACGTACGGCTTGTCGGCGCTTGCGGAATCGCCGCCCGGCAGCACCCCGACCACATTGTGGCCGGTCCTTCGCTCACGCTCGACCTTGACGTCGAGCGTCAGCTCGACGCCCGGAATCTCGAAGCCGGTCACGTGTGGATTCCCGTCGTCGAGCGAGGCCTGAGCCTGGTCGAGGGTCTGGTCGGCGACGAACTCGAAGAGCTGGTCGGCGACCGCGCCGCCTACGCTCGCGGCTACGATGCCCGAGCCGGCCACGGCGGTGTCGAAGGTCATCGCTACCGTTTCGCCGGCGTTGGGCGAGCGCGGACCGCTCACTACCAGAAGCGCCTTGGCGCCCCGCTCGCGAGCCTGCAGCGCCTTGTAGCGCAAGCCGGAGTAGCGGGCGAGGGTGGAGCGGCTCTCCTGATCCATCTCCTCCGGGAAGTACCTCAGGACCAGGACGATCTTGTCCTCGACATCGAGGGTGGCGTAGCTGTCGTAGCCGAAGTCCTGGCTCTCCGGCACCACCATGCCGTAGCCAGCGAAAACGACGCCGCCCGTCACGCTGGCGTTCTCGGAGAACGACAGGGCCTGCACGCTGTCGGTACCGCTCCATTCCTTGTCGAGATCCGCCGAGGTCAGACCGAGAGTCGTTCCGCCGTCGCTGGTGCCGGCGGTGAACTCGAACGGTAGCTTGAAGCCGTCGCTGCCGGGCAGCGGCTGGGCGCCGAGCTTCTCGAGCTCGCCGGCGAGGTAGTCGGCGGCGATCCGCTCGCCGGCGCTGCCGGTAAGTCTTCCCTCGAGCTCGTCGGAGGCGAGGAAGCTCACGTGGCTCCGGAGAGGGCTGTTGGCGGCGAGTGGCGCTACGGCCGTCGTCAGAGCGCAGATCGCGCAGATCACACTTGTTTGCACTGCTCTATTCATTTCTCGATTCTCTCCGGGAAGCCGCTTGGCTTCCAGATCTATTCCGGCGAGTCGGATGCCTCGGAGCCGAGGCGCGCGGGAGCGCGCTCGAGCGCCGCGAGCGCCGCCTGGTGATTCCACTCGCCGAGGTAGAGCTGGCCGCCCTCGCCTCTGTGGCGGGTCGAGGTCCAGGCCAGCCGCCGGCCGTCGGGACTCGGCACCGGCAGGCCGTCGAAGCCGTCGGTGTAGGTCACCCGCACGGGCTCCTTGGTGCCTTCGAAGTCGACGATGAACACCTCGAAGTTCTCGAAGCCCAGCTTGTTCGAGGCGAAGAAGATGTATTCGCCCGACGGATGCTCGTACGGCGCCCAGCTCATCGCGCCGAAGTCGGTCACCTGCCGTGGTTCGCTACCGTCCGCGTTCATGATCCAGACGTCGGCGATCAGCCCCTCCTCGTCGAACCGGCGCCAGACGATCTTCGAGCCGTCGGCCGTAAAGAAGGGCCCGCCGTCGTAGCCCGGCGCGTCCGTCAGCCGGCGCTGCTCCGTGCCGTCGGCACGCATGACGTAGATCTCGCCGAAGTAGGCGGGATTGACCTCGAGGAGCTTCTTCTCCGCTTCGCTCAGCTCACGGTCGTAGGCATCACGCAGCGAGGAGAAGACGATCCAATCGCCGTCGGGGGAGTAGCTGCCCTCGGCGTCGTAGCCTCGCGCGTCGGTCAGCCGCCGGTAGCCGCTGCCGTCGGCGGCGGCCACCCAGATGTCCATCTCCGGATCGTAGTCCCATCCGTAGCGCTTCTCCCGGCCCTCGGCCCGCGCCTCGAGCTCGGCCTTCTGATAGGCCTCCGACTCGGGATCGTGGTGCGTCGAGCCGAAGAGAATGTCGCCGGCGACCGGGTGGATGAAGGCGCACGTCGTCTTGCCGGTGCCCGGCGAGACAAGGCGGCTTTCCCCCGTGTCCATGTCGAGCAGGTAGATCTGGAAGAAGGGGTTGCCGGGCTGGCGCTCGCTCTGGAAGACGAGCCGGCTGCCGTCGGGCGAGAAGTAGCCTTCGCCGGCGCGCCGTCCCTCGAAGGTCAAACGTCGAACCCGGGTGAGGAAGTCGCTCTCGCCGGGCTCGTCTTCGGCCCACCCGGCAAACGGCGTGGCCGTGAGTAGGAGTGCCATCAGTAGCGTGACGATTCTCATGATCCTGTCTCCTCGGACCGCGCGCCGCCGAGCGCGATCAATTGATTGGGTGTGCGCAGCAGCAGCATTCCCTCGGACACCGCCGGCGTCGCCATCAGCGGCTCCTTCATGTCGTTGACCGCCAGCTCCTCGTACTTCGGGCCGGCCTTCAGCACGTAGAGGCGCCCCTCTTCGGTGCCGGCGTAGAGCTTGCCGTTGACCGCCACCGGCGAGCCGGTGAAGGTGCCTCCCTTCGAGAACCGGCTCTTGTAGATCGCCGCGCCGGTGGTCGCGTCGTAGGCGACGATCCGGCCGTTGTGGTGCACCACGTAGAGGAGGCCGCGGTAGAAGAGCGGCGTCGGCATGTAGGCGCCGCCGATCCCCAGGCTCCAGGCGAGCTTGTCGTCGCCGGCGCGGGGATCGACCTCGTGCGCGCCGCGCAGGCCGGGCTCGAGCGCATAGATCGGCTTGACCGGAGGGTAGCCAGCCGAGACGTAGGCGCGCCCGCCACCGATCACCGGCGTGGCGATCACCAGCTCGGAGTTCGGCCCGAGGCTCCAGAGCTCCGCTCCGGTCTTCGGATCGTAGCCGTGGATGGTCGAGCCGTTGACCACCAGCTCGTCGCCCTCGGGTCCGGGCAGGATGTTGGGCGTGGCCCAGGAGGGGGCGACCTCTCGCTCCGTTCGCCAGATCTCGTCACCGGTCTCGAGATCCCAGGCCGCGATGTACTGGCCGCCGTGCACGTCGACCTGTTGGATCACCGTCGAATCGTAGAGGAAGGGGCTGCTGGCAAAGCCCCACTCGATGGCGGGATCGGAGAACGCCCCGGCGTTGAGGCCGCCGAGCTCCTTCTTCCACCGGATCTCGCCGTCGAGGTCGAGGCACGCCAGGCCGGCGGTGGGAAAGACGACCACCAGGTGCTCGCCGTCGGTGACCGGCGTGGAGTTGGCCTGCGTGGCCTTGAAGTGCCGCTTGGTCAGCGGCACGCCGCGGCCGACCTCCGTCTCCCACAGGCGCTCGCCGGTTCGCTTGTCGAAGGCCAGCACCAGCCAGCGATGCTCGACCGACTCGTCCACCGGATCGCCGGCGCCGGTCAGCCCGGTGCGGATCTTCTGCTCCGCATCCTCGGCCACGGCGGTGGTCACGAAGACCTTGTCGCCCCACACCACCGGGCTCGAGTTGCCCAGCCCGGGGATTTCGACGCTCCACAGGACCCCCTCGCCGCTCTCGACGCTCCACTCGACCGGCGCGTCGCGGCCGTCGCCCACTCCGCTCGCTCCGGCGCCCCGGAACGCCGGCCAATGGACGGTCGGCTCGGCCGGCGCCGCGGCGGGCGCCGCGCGATCGCCGGTGAACGCGGCGGCGCCCTGCGGCTCGGCGACGCTGCGGCGCATGGCCATCGGCATCGACCCCGCGAGCATGAGCTGAATGCCTTCGACGGTCCCGGCGCGGCCGAAAAAGTTCGCTACGTCGCCGTCGGCGGTGCGGAAGGCCTGCTCTCCGGTCGCCTCGAGCGCGAGCGGCTCGCCGCCGTCGACCGACAGCGTCAATCGGTCGCCGGCGACCTCGACCTTCGCCGAGCGGTCGCTCGAGCCGTCCTGGTACCGGCCGGTAAAGCGCTCGAGCTCTCTGGCCGTATAGCTCGGCGGAGGCGGGTCGGGCAGCGTCTTCGCCAGCTCGAGGACCTCCTTGAGCGCGGGATCCATGTTGAGAGAGCCGGCGGTGAAGCGCTCGAGCGCCGATTCGTAGAGGGGTCCCGACTCTACGGCGGCGCGAGCCAGCTCGACATCGCCGTTCTGGATCGCCATGCCGAGAACCTGGTCGCGGTCCTCGCTGCCGTGCTCGAGCAGCAGCAGGGCGATCTCGCGTGTCGTGGCCTCGTCGACCATGCCGCGGAAGCCCATCCAGCCGAGCACATTGGCGCCGTAGAAGGTCTCCTTGCGGCTCGGATCGGCGCCCTGCTCCAGAAGGAACCCGACGGTCTTCGGGTACCCGCTGCTCGCGGCCATCATCATCGCCGAGGTGCCGTACTTGTCGGTGGCGTCGACCGGTACTCCGGACTCGACCAGGCGCTTCACCGCGTCGAGGTCGCCGGCTCGAGCCGCGGCGAAGAGGCTCTCGCGATCGTCGGCGGTCGCCGCGGGCACGGCCGCCAGGCCGAGAAGCACGAGAATCGGGATCGACGTTCGAATCAACCGCATGTTCACCACCCTTCGTGGTCGTGGATCAGGAGGCCAGGTCGAGGGCGTGCCGCTTGAGGTCGTCGATCGAGACGAACTCGAGCGCTCGCTCGTGCGTCGCCGCGAGAACCACCGGCGGAGCGTAGCCTGCCTGGAGCGCTTCCCGCCAGCGCGCGGCGCAGACGCACCAGCGGTCGCCGGGCACGAGGCCCGGGAAGCCCATCCCGGGCACGGGCGTGCTCAGGTCGTTGCCGGTTCGCCGCGAGAACTCCAGGAACTCTTCGGTCACCTCGGCGCAGACGACGTGCGCACCCGCGTCCTCTTCTCCGGTGTTGCAGCGGCCGTCGCGGTAGAACCCGGTCATCGGCGAGGTGCAGCAGCTCTCGATCTCGCCGCCGAGCACGTTCTTGGCCTGGGTCGCATCGTCCATAGCAGCGGGGATTCTATTGGATCGCCCCGGTCCGTAGCGCCCGAACCCGTGCCGGGCGAATCCGGCCCGGGCGGATCCAGATGAATCGCCCCCCGCAGATGGGGGCGCTACACTGATTGGCGTGTCTCTCCTCGGCGTCAAGCTGATCTTCCTGGTCGGCATTCTTCTGGCGGGATGGTTCGGAACCACCCTGCCGCTCTACAGCTCCTCGGCGGCCGGTGGCGGCCGCTTCATGAGCTGGGGCAACGCCTTCAGCGCCGGGATATTCCTCGGTATCGGCCTTATTCACATGCTGGGCGAGGCTCAGGAGACCTTTGCCGCGATGGGCTGGGACTACCCGATCGCGTTCGTTCTGGCGACCGCCGCGTTCGCCGCCAGCCTGCTCTTCGAACATGTGCTCCTGCCCGAGCCGGCGCACGCGATCGTGCATCATCACGGCCACGATTGCATCGAGGAGCACCACGCCGAAACAGGCTCGGGCGGCATCTATCCGTACGTCCTCGTCGTCGCGCTGTCGCTCCACTCGGTGCTCGCGGGCCTGGCGCTCGGCACCCAGGACTCGTTCTCCAACGGCGCCGTGATCTTCGCCGCGATCTTCGTGCACAAAGCGACGGCCGGCTTCGCGCTCGGGGTGAGCCTGGCGCGGACCGGCATCCCGCGTAGCCGGAGCCTGCGATTGGCGGCTCTCTTCGCGAGCATGACGCCGGCCGGCATTCTGCTCGGCCTGGGCCTGCATCGGCTGGTTCAGGACGCGAATCAGCCCTATCTGGACGCCGCCGTCCTCGCCCTGGCCGCCGGCACCTTCATCTACATCGCCTCGCTCGACATCATCCAGGACGAGTTCCTGCGCCCCGGCAGTCGCTTCATGAAGTGGCTCTTCGCCACCCTGGGCCTCGCCCTGATGGCCGTTCTGGCGTTCTGGATCTGAAGGTCGGGCCGGGCCGGGCGTCAGCGCTCCTCGATCCTCCACTCGTCGATGTTGTAGAACGAGGTGAGGGCGTTCGGGCGGCTGTCGCGCACTCGCCGGCGGCGCGCGTTGAGCTTCTGCGGCTCCCAGAGGAAGGTGTAGGGCTGGTCGTGGTGGAGGATGGCCTGGACCTGGTGGAGGAGCCGACGGCGCTCGTCGGTTTCGGCGGCCCGGTTGGCGGCTTCGAGGACCGCGTCGAGGTCCGCATTGCGGTAGCCGCCGAAGTTGAAGTTGCCGATCTCGTCGCTGTGGAAGGCGAATCCCATGTCCAAGGACGACGGGATCTCCCAGCCGCCGATGGCCACGTCGAATTCGCCTGCCTTGACCTTGTCGACCCAGGTCTGGAACTCGAGCGGGCGCTGCTGGAGCTCGACGCCGGCACGGGCGAGCTGCGCCTGGATCAAGGTTGCCGCGTCCTGATGCACCCGGTTGCCGTTCTGGACGATCAGCTCGAAGGCGAGGCGCTCGCCGTCGCGCTCGAGCACGCCGTCGCCATCGACGTCTGCGAAACCCGCCGCCGCGAGCGCCGCATCGGCTGCGCCGCGGTCGTAGGGCCACGGCTCGAGCGTGGCGTCGAACGCCCAGGTCGACGACAGGATGCCAGTGACGCCCACCCTGGCGTAGCCTCGGTAGATGGAGTCGACGATCGCCTGCCGGTCCGTCGCCTGGGTCAAGGCGCGGCGCACCGCGGGGTCGTCGAGCGGCGGGCGGCGAGCGTTCCAGCAGAGGTAGTCGAACTGGCGGCCCCAGTAGGCGTCGAGCTCGGTGTCGGCGTGGGCCTCGATGCGCTCGATCTGATCGGGTGGAATCACCTGCACGTAGTCGATCGAGCCGCCGAGGATCTGGCTGATCTGCGCCGGCTTCTCCGGGATCACCAGGAAGACCAGCCGGTCGAGGAGCGGCGCGCCCGCCTTGTAGTAGCGCTCGTTGCGCCGCAGGACGATCTCCTGGCCGGGCCTCCATTCCTCGAGCACGAACGGTCCGGAGCTGACCATCCGCTCGGCGAACCAGGCGCCGGAGCGTCGCCACTCGGAGAAGGGCAGCTCGCCCCAGGCGTGCCGGGGGAGGACGACGCCCCGGTTCGCGTCTTCGAGCTGATTGGGGTAGGACTCGGTGAAATGGAAGCGCACCGTGCGGGAGTCGATGACTTCGACGTCTCGGATCGACTTCTTGCTGCGGCGGGCCCGCCAGGCGACGTCGGGGTGAGTCTGCGCCTCCCAGGTCCACCGCACGTCCTCGGCGGTGATCGGCACGCCGTCGCTCCACGTGGCTTCCCGTAGGTGGAAGGTCAGGGCCAACCGGTCTTCCGACCACTCCCAGCGCTCGGCGAGGCGCGGCCCGTAGGTGGCGGGACCCTGTTCGAAGTCGCTGTTCTCGCGCGCCAGCTGGAGGAGAAGAAGCCGCTCGACGTCGCGCGCCTGAATCGCCCCGGAGCTGATCAGGTCGTTGACGGTGTCGATGTCGGCGAGGGTCGAGACGACGAGCGTGCCGCCGGCCGCGGCCGATCGGGTCGGCGCCTGGCCTTCCGGAGCGGTGCCGCAGGCTACGCACAGCGCCGCTGCCAGTCCAGCGCAGAACCGCCTGAGGAACATTGGCACGGATAGTAGCGCACCGCCGGGCTCCGCTGTCTCACCCCGCGCCGGACTCTCGAAACTCGAGGATCCCCCGAGCTCTTGACTTTACTCTGCAACACAGAGTACTCTGCCTTCCAGCAGAAACGGAGGCCCTCATGCCGGTACCAAGACCCTCGACCCCACTCGCCATCGCACTCGCCCTCCTGCTCCTCGCGGCAGCGGTGCCGGCGGCCGCGCCGCCGGGCCGCGAGTTCGAGTTCGAGGTGCGCGCCCTCGTCTTTCAAGGGCTGAAGGGCGATGTCGAGTCGCTCGAGAGGGCGCTCGCTCTGTGCGACGAGGCTCTGGCCGCGAATCCCGACGACGCGCAGGCGCTGGTCTGGCACGGGTCGACTTCGCTCGTCCTCTCCGGGATCGCCTACCGCTCCGGCGACATCGCCGGCGGCGGCGCGCTCTGGCAGGAAGGTCTCGGCGAGATGGCGCGCGCCGTCGAGCTCGCCCCCCGCGATGTCGCCGTTCTGATTCCGCGGGCCGCGGCTCTGCTAGGCGCCGCCCGCAACGTCCCCTTCCCGCAGCAGGCGATCGAGCTCACGCGCACCGCGGTCGGCGACTACGAGCAGGTCTACACGCTGCAGAGGCCCTACTTCGACCGCATGTCGGAGCACGCCCGCGGCGAGCTCCTGCTCGGCCTGGCCGACGGCCATCACCGCCTCGGACAGCACGAAGACGCCCGCCGCTACCTCGAGATCGTCCGGGCCGAGCTGCCCGGGACCGACTACGCGGATCAAGCGGACTCCTATTTGGGCGCCGATCCGGGCTCCGCGGCGATCGCGGTGCGTACCTGTCACGGCTGCCACGAGAGCGGGACAGCGGGAGGTTCGCGGTGAACGTCACCCGCGACGAAGCGCGAGAGGCGCTCGACGCCGTACGCGAGGTCGAGCAGC
>JAHEKO010000005.1:0-7075 GCA_024638355.1 Acidobacteriota bacterium | reverse complement strand
GGCGATCGCGGTGCGTACCTGTCACGGCTGCCACGAGAGCGGGACAGCGGGAGGTTCGCGGTGAACGTCACCCGCGACGAAGCGCGAGAGGCGCTCGACGCCGTACGCGAGGTCGAGCAGCGCGCCCGGCGGTCGATCGGCCTCGCCGGTGGCGGGCCGATCTTGATGATCTGGGGCGGCGTCTGGCTGATCGGCTACCTCGGCGGCCACTTCCTCGGTTACCCGCGCTCGGGCTGGCTCTGGCTCGCGGTCGACGTCCTCGGCCTGATCGGCACACTGATCGTCGTCTCCCGCGTCAGCCAGCGCGTGCGCGATCCGTTCGGGCCGCGCATCGGCCTGCTCTGGCTCTTCCTCATCTCCTACGGCGTCTTCTGGATCTGGCTCTCCAAGCCACCGAACGGCGAGGAGGTGGGATTGATGGCCGCGACCCTGGCGATGTTCGGCTACGTCGTCCTCGGACTGTGGATCGATCTGGTCTTTCTCTGGATCGGTCTCGGCGTCACCGCCCTGGCGATCGGCTTCTACCTTCTGATTCCGGAGGGCTTCGACCTCTGGATGGGGCTGCTGGGCGGCGGAGCGCTGATCCTCAGCGGCGCCTATATCCAGCGCACCTGGATCTAGCGGTCGAGCGATGCCCGGTTTCGACGACCTGATCCATCAGCCGGTGCGGCTGCGCATCATGTCGGCGCTCGCCGCGCTCAAGCGCGGAGCGCAGCTCGAGTTCACCTACTTGAGGGATCTGCTCGACGTCACCGACGGCAATCTGGGAGCGCATCTGGCGAAGCTCGAGAGCGCCGACTACATCCAGCTCGAAAAGAGCTTCGTCGATCGCAAGCCACGCACGTTCATCCGGTCGACCGACCTGGGGCGGCACGCTTTCAGGGGGCATGTGAAGGCGCTGGAGTCGGTGCTGCGCGGCGCGTCCGAATCCGAAAGCGAGGAGTCATGAACGTCATCGAAGTGGACGAGCTGACCAAGAGGTACGGCGACTCGGTGGTGGTCGACCGTGTGTCCTTCACCGTCGCGCCGGGCGAAGTGTTCGGCATGGTCGGCCCGAACGGCGCGGGCAAGACCACGACCGTCGAGTGTCTCGAGGGCTTGCGCACCCCCGACGGCGGCAGCGCGCGCACCCTCGGCCTCGATCCCGCCACGGCGAGGCGCGAGCTGCACGAGCGGATCGGCATCCAGCTTCAGGAATCGAATCTTCCCCCCCGCCTGGCGGTGTGGGAAGCGCTCGAGCTCTTCTCCTCGTTCTACCGCCGCTCGGTCGGCGCCGACGCCCTGCTCGAGCGGCTCGATCTCACCGCGAAACGCGGCAGCGCCTTCGCCACCCTCTCCGGAGGCCAGCGCCAGCGCCTGTTCATCGCCCTGGCCCTGGTCAACGACCCGGAGATCGTCTTTCTCGACGAGCTCACCACCGGTCTCGATCCGCACGCGCGGCACGCCATGTGGGATCTAGTCCTGAGCATCCGCGATCGCGGCAAGACCGTGTTTCTGACGACCCACTTCATGGAAGAGGCGGAGCGGCTCTGCGACCGGGTGGCGATTCTCGACGGCGGCCGCATCGTCGCCCTCGATACGCCGGCGCGGCTGATCCGCTCGCTCGGTCGCGACCGCCGGCTGGTGCTCACGCTCGAAGGCGAGCCCGACCTCGCCGCGATCTCACGCCTACCGGGGGTCACCAGCGCTCAGCAACGCAACGGTGACCTCCTGGTCGAAGGCGAGGGCGACGCGCTGACCCACCGACTGCTCGAGCATCTCGCCGGCACGGGCATCGCCATTCACGGACTGAAGTCGGAAAGCGGCAACCTGGAAGACGTCTTCCTCGCCCTGACCGGGCGCGAGGTGCGCGAGGAGGAAACCCGATGAGAGGCCTCAAGACCCTCTGCCTGATCCAGACCAAGCTGTTCCTGCGCGAGCCCGCAGCGCTCTTCTTCACGCTGGTCTTCCCCTGCCTCCTGCTGGTGCTCTTCGGTGCGATCTTCGGCAACCAGCCGATGACCCAATGGGGGCTCTCGGTCGGCTACATCGACATGCAGGTCCCCGCGCTGGCGGCGATCATCATCGGCAGCGTCGGCTTGATCGGCATCCCGATCGCCACCGCCGCGGCGCGCGAGACCCGCGTCTTGCGCCGCTATCGCGCGACGCCGGTCTCGCCCCTGACCCTGATCTCGGCCGACGTGCTGGTCAACTTCGCGATGTCGGTGATCGGCATGGCGATTCTCGTCGTGCTGAGCAAGGCGCTCTTCGGACTCCGGTTCTCGGGCTCCTGGCCCGTGGTGATCGCCATTTTCACCTTCTCGGCCTGTGCCTTCTTCGCCCTCGGTTACCTGATCGCCAGCCTGTCGCCGACCGCGCGGGTCGCGCAGACGGTCGGCATGGCCACGTTCTTCCCGCTGATGTTCCTCTCGGGAGCGGCCATGCCGCACCAGATCATGCCCGAGAAGGTGCTCAAGGTCGCCGACGCGCTGCCGCTCACCCACGTGGTCAACCTCCTGCAGACGAGCTGGATGGGCGAACCGCTCGCCGGCCGCGCTCCCGAGATGCTCTGGCTGCTGGCCATGCTGACCGTCGGGACCGCGGTCTCGGTGAAGTTCTTCCGCTGGGAGTAGCGCAGCGCGGGGCGCGCGGCCGCGGGCTCAGCGCTTGCGCGTCTTGGCGAGTACCGCGTTGTCCGGGTTGAAGATCACCTTGCGCGGGCGGCGGTCGACATCCAGCGTCAGCGTCTGATCCGGCCTGTCGACGACGACCTGGAGATCTTCCTCCTCACCGCCGGCATACTGCAGGCGAACCGGCACCCGCATACTGAAGTCCGCGTCTTTCTGGGCGACATCGAGCTCCACGCGATAGCCCCCGTCCGCGTCGTCGCGGATCCGCGCTCGCCACTCGTAGGTGGGCACGTCGGCCCCGTAGACCCACTGCTCGAAGAACCAGTCCCACTCGCTTCCGACGTGCCGCTCGACCGCCGCCGCGAAGTCTTCGGTCGTCGGATAGCGGCCGCGGTTCGCGACGAGGAAGTCGTTCAGCAGCGCGAAGAAGCCCCGATCGTGGCCTTCGCGACTCTCGATCAGCGTGTGGAGCATGTGCAGGACCAGGGCCCCCTTCCGGTACGACTGGGTCAGGTAGCCGCCAGGTGCTTCGCCCACCACGGCGCGGTAGCCGTGTCCGATCGGTCCGACGCGGCGAGCGGCGAGCTTGTTGTCGAGCGGCAGCTGGCCGCGCGAAAAGGGGCTGAATCGCGACTTGATCGACCCGGTGATCTCGTCGGCGTGCGCCTGGATCGCCTCGAGGAAGAGCTCGTCGCCGCGCTCGACGTTGTCCCGCATGTAGAGCAGGGCCAGATACTGCGCCAGGCCCTCGCTCAGCCACTGGTCGCGATAGCTTCCCCAGCCGATCAGGTGTCCCGCCCACTGATGCGCCACCTCGTGGGCGATGAAGAGCTCCACCGGACCGGTCCGATCGCGGAACGCCGCCTCCTCGGAAAGGTGCAGAAAACCGTCGAAGGCCTGGCCGTGCGAGCCCTGGATGAGGGTGGTCTGGATCCGCTCGGCGGGCAGCTCGACGCCGAGCTTCCGCTCGAAGAAACCGATGGCCCGCTGGACCTCGGCGGCGATCTCGTCGAGACGCTCCTCGCTGCCCGAGCCGACCGGGGTCGAGAAGACGACGATCTCGGGCAGCTCGCCGCGCTCGAGCCGACTCTCGACCACCCGGCGAGCCGACGCGAAGGTCGCCATCTTGACCGGAGAATCGATGCGCCACGACCGGGTCACCAGTCCGTTTTCCGCGCGCTCGTCCTCGAGCCGGCCCATCGCTCGCACGTCGTACCTCTCGCGCGTCGTGACCTCGAGCCGGGCGGTGTGCAGATCGCGCAGCGCCGTATCGATCGTGTCGACGCCCGGGTACCAGGCGCGCCCGGGCATGAAGTTGCGCACCTCGAACTCGTATTCGAACTCGAGCGTGCGCGGCTCGCCCGCGGCGACGGCCTCCGGCATCAGCACGATTAGCGAATGATCGTAGAGGCGGTTGTCCAGGACGCCGGAGCGCTTGCCGATCTGGTCGCGCAGGAAGGGGAGCTCGGCGCCGGCTTCGTCCTTGACGCTCCTCACCTCGGCGAAGGGGTGCAGGTAGAACTGCAGCGCCCGCAGCCCGCCGCGCGCGGTCTGAAAATCGACCCGCACCGTGAAGTCGCCGTTGGTGGTGAATCTCGAAGTCTCGCTGGTGCCCGGGTCCTTGCCCAGCCGGAGCAGGCTGGCGACGATATCCGCGTGACGGATGTCGATCTCGCGCCCCTCGAAGTCGCCCGGACGCCCCGAGGCGCGCCGTTCCGCTCGGGTGTCGAGGCTCAACCACTGCTCGAGGAACGAGTAGCGCTTGTTGAAGTGCTCGAGCCGGATCTCCTCGTGGCGACGTGAGGTGTAGTCGTAGGTCAGCCAGCCGAAGCGCTCGGTCTTGACGTCGACACGCAGGAACTCCTCGCCCGGGTTGAGCAGGGCGCTCGTCACGCGGGCGTCGGCGTCGAGCCGCCGGATGCGCAGCCAGAAGTCGTGGCGCTCGCGCGCCAGGGGGTGGGTCTTGAACGGTCCAGCCGCCGCCGGCAGACCCTCGAGCATGCCGGGATCGGCGGTGCGCAGCACCAGCTTGGTGAACGCCTCGTCGAGCTCCTCGAGGTCCTCTTCGCCGGCGAATCGGCGGAGCTGCACGAGCTCCCAGGGGTCGGCGATCGTCATGCGAAAGCGCCCGCGCCCCTCGAATACCAGCCCGGTCACGAGCCCTTCGGCGGTCGGCTCCTGAAGACGGACCTCGCCGCTCTCGAGCCGCCAGCTCGCGTCTTCGTGAGCGAGTGAAGCGCCGTCCGCCGGGAGCGGCGCGGAAGGTCCGAATCGCCACTGCCCGAGTCGGTCGTAGTCGTCGACCGGGTCCGCCGCGACGCCTGCGGCGACGTAGACCAGGGCGGCCCCGAGTAGCCAGGCGCGAATCATGGGCTGTCGTAGAGCTCCTCGACCCAGCTCTTGAACCAGGCCGGACGCGCGATCAGGACATAGGCCGCGCACAGGCCGGTCAGCGGCGCCACGAAGATGAAGAGATCGATGAGTACCAGGGCGATCGCGATCAGCCAGCGGTCGGAGGATTGCATCCGCCGACGATACCCGAAGGCATTCAGCTAGACCTCGAGCGGCAGGCGGCTGGCCGCCTCGGCATCCAGCGGATCGTCCGCCCGGCCCGCGCGGTGTCGCAGCAGCGCCGCGTGGGCGATCATCCCCGCGTTGTCGCCCGAGTAGGCGAGCGCGACGAGGCTCAGCTCGATTCCCCGCTCCGCGCACCAGCGCGCGACCTCGCGTCGCAGCAGTCGGTTGGCGGCGACACCGCCGGAGACCGCCAGATGATCGAAGCGGTTCGCCGCGAGCACCCGCTCCAGGCGGTCGAGGATCTGACCCACCGCGGCGGCGCGGAATCCCGCGAGCAGGTCTATCAGCTCGCCCGGCATGGCGTCCGACGCGGTCTCTCCGGGGGGCGCCTCGATACCGCGTCGCTCGAGCGCCTCGATCGCCAGCAGAGCCTGGCTCTTGAGACCGGAGTAGGAGAAATCGGCGCTGCCGTCGCTGCACGCGGCAATCGAGAAGGGATGCGCCGCGGGATCGCCCGCTTCGGCCAGAACGTCGACGACGGGGCCCTGCGGATAGGGCAGGCCGAGGCGCTTGCCGACCTTGTCGAAGACCTCGCCCATCGCGTCGTCGCGCGTCTCGGCAACGGTCGCCACCCGCTCGGCGTCGACGCGATAGACGCTGGTGTGGCCGCCGGAGACCACCAGGCCGGCGAAGCTCTCCGGCGGCGCGGCCGCCGGCTCGCCCGGTCCGCCGAGGAAGGGGGAGTAGAGGTGCCCCTCGAGATGGTGGATCGCGTGAAACGGAACGCCGAGGCCGTAGGCGATCGACTTGCCGAGCGACAGGCCGACCAGCAGCGCGCCGATCAAGCCCGGCCCGCGGGTCGCGGCCACCAGCTCGACGTCGCGCAGCTCGACTCCGGCCGTCGTCAGCGCCTCCGCCTCGACCGGCAGCCAGTTGCGCAGATGCTCGCGCGAGGCGATCTCGGGAACGACGCCGCCGAACGGCCGATGAGCGGCAAGCTGGCTCGAGACCACCGACGCCAGGACCCGGCCGTCGCCGGCCATGACGGCGCACGCGGTGTCGTCGCAGGAGGTCTCGATTCCGAGCACCAGCGGGGCGACGGGGCGCCGGGCTTCTTGTTCGCCGCTCACGAGTAGAGGAAGATACACGACGCGATGCCCATCTCGTTCGCCATCAACGGTCTCGGCCGCATCGGCCGGGCTCTCGCCCGTATCGCGCGGGAGCGGCCCGAGCTGGAGCTGGTCGCCGTGAACGACATCGCTCCGGCGGCGAGCCTCGCCCGGCTGCTCGCGCACGACACCCTCCACGGCCGCTTCCACGGTGAGGTCGATAGCGAAGGGGACCGCCTGCGGATCGACGGCGCCGAGGTGCGGACGTTCCACCAGGCCGCGGTGGCCGACATCCCCTGGGGCGAGACCCCCGCAGCCGTCGTGGTCGACGCGACCGGATTGTGCAAGGACCGCTCACAGGCCGCCGCCCATCTTCGCGGATCGGTGCGGAAGGTCGTCGTCTCGGCCAACGCCGAAGGGATGGACCTCACCATCTGCATGGGCGTCAACCACGGCGACTACGACCCGCGCAGCCACCACCTGCTGAGCGGCGCCTCGTGCACGACCAACTGCCTGGTGCCGGTCGCCCACCTGCTCGACCGCGAGTTCGGCATCCGCGAGGCCTTCCTGAACACGGTTCACAGCTACAACAACGACCAGAGCCTGCTCGAAGCGCCGCACCGCGATCCGCGCCGGGCGCGCGCGGCCGCGCTGAACATGATCCCCACCACCACCAGCGCCGTCGACGCCACCGCGCGCATCCTCCCGCGGCTGCGCGGCCGGCTCGACGGCCTGGCCATTCGCGTGCCGACGCCCAATGTCTCGCTGATCGACCTGGTGGCAACGCTCGAGAAACAGCCCGCGGTGGCCGACGTCAACGAGGTCTTCCGAACGGCGGCG
>JAHEKO010000215.1 GCA_024638355.1 Acidobacteriota bacterium | reverse complement strand
CGACCTGCCGGAGGGGGTCGAGCTCGCCGCCTCTCTCGACGAGGCGATCGAGCTCGCTCGCGCGGCGGGCGATGATGAGGCGTTCGTGGCGGGCGGCGCCGAGATCTTCCGCGCGGCGCTCGTTCGCGCCGATCGCCTCTACCTGACCCGGATCCGCGCCGACGTCGACGGTGACCGGTTCTTTCCCGAGCTCGATCTCGCCGACTGGGAGCTGGTCTCGAGCGAAGCGAGAGACGCCGACAAGCGCCACGCCCACCCGCTCGAGTTCCAGCTCTTCGAGCGGCGATGAGCGCGCCGGCTCTGGCCGTCGATGCGATCCTCGCGCCGGACCCGGTCGCCGGCCCCGGCGGCGAGGTTCTCGGCGCTTCGCGCGAAGGCCGGCCGATCGTCGGCTACCGCTTCGGCGGCGGCGCGACGGCCGTCAGCCTCATCGGCGGCTGTCACGCCGACGAGCCGGTCGGTCCGGCGATGCTGCGGCGCCTCGCCGGCTACCTGGCGGCCACCGACGCCGACGATCCACTCCTCACGGACTACAGCTGGTACCTCGTGCCGCACGTCAATCCCGACGGCGAGGCGCGTAACGGGGCCTGGACCGGGGTCACCGTGAACTGCCTCGATCACGCGGGGGAAGCCGACCGGGGCTACGACCTGCCCACCTACGTGCGCGAGGTGATCCGCGAGCTGCCCGGCGACGACGTCGAGTTCGGCTTTCCCCGGGACGACGGCGACCTCGAGGCGCGGCCTGAGAACCGCGCGGTCGCCGGATTCCTGCGCCGCGGGGCGCCCTTCGCGCTCCACGGCAGCTTCCACGGCATGGACTTCGCCCCCGGGCCGTGGTTCCTGATCGAGGGCGAGTGGCGCGAGCGCACGCTCGCCCTGCGCGACAACCTGCGCCGGGGCGTGCGGGCCCTCGGCTACTCCCTCTACGACGTCGACCGCGGCGGCGAGAAGGGCTTCTTTCGGATCGACGAGGGGTTCACCACCCGGCCCGACTCGCGTGCCATGCGCGCCTTCTTCCGCGGCCACGGCGACGAGGCGACCGCGGCCCTCTTTCGGCCGAGCTCGATGGAGTTCGTGCGTACCCTGGGCGGCGACCCCTTCACCTTCGTCTCCGAGATGCCCCTCTTCCTGCTCGCGCCCGACCACCGGCTGCCCGAGCCGCCCAAGGGCCCCGAGGCGCGACTGCGCTTCCACCAGTGGGTCGGGCGGCTGGTCGAGCGACACGGCAGGGAGGGCGCGCGGCTCGAGGCCGAGCGCCTCGGGCTCCGCCCGATGCCGATCCGCGACCAGATGCGGCTGCAGCTCGCCTTCCTCGAGGAAGGCCTGGCCGCGGCCTAGGGCCCGCCGAACGGCTCGACCGGGGTGTCGCGCCAGACCGCGACGACGTCGTCGCGCGCCTCGAGCTCGGCGATGCGCTCCTCGTCGATCTCTCCGCGCACCGTCACCACCTCTTCGCCGGCAGCCTCGACGCTCGCCGCGATCTCCGGCAACGGGGTGGTCGGTACCGGCTCGTAGTCGCGGTCGAGCTCGAGCCCCTCGATGTCGAGAGCCGGGCTTGCGCTCTCGAGGCCTGGGGACCCCGTTCCCAGGCCGCGCGTCCGCGCCTTCGGCACTCGCACCTCCACCAGGACTCCCAGCTTCTTGCCCTTCGTCATGCGCCGATTCTATCCGCGACGAAAGTACCGGGTGCGGAAGAGGACGCGGCTGTCGAGCGCATCGACGAGCTGCGTCCGCGCCGCGGGTGAAAAAGCGTAGCTCCGGCCGGTGTAGGCGCCTCGCACCCGGAGGGTGTTGCCGCCGACGTAGACGGCTCGCACGTCACCCCGGCCGCGCGTCTTCGCCCGGGGGAGGTTCTCCATCGGCAGGGGTAATCTCGGCTCGCCGCAACAACTCATCGTCGACTCCTTGCTCCACGATCAACGGGCCGGTGGTCTGCTCTTCGAGCAAGATCGCGGCGCCCGAGAGCGCCAGCCAGACCACCGCCCGCTCGACCCACTGGTCGGCCACAAAGAAGGTAAAAGGTATGGCAACCCACACCGACAGGCACTTGAAGCAGGCTATCAAGCGACTGAAGACCGTTCTCGACAGTGCCCGCTGCAGCTTCGCCAGCAGGTCGAAGGGCCCCGCCTCCCGAACCAGGAGGTGCGTGACCCTCCAGACCGCCAGCGCCGCCAGGGCGAACGCGAGCCAATAGGGCATGCTCGAATTGTTACACGCCTACCGCTACCGGCAGTTCCTCCTGAACAAGGTCACGTACCGCTTGTAGCAGGCCTTGTTGCCGATGCAGCGGCAGTAGACGGCCGCGTACCGGAAGAAGCAGCAGAGGTGGCTCTTGTTCTTCGACAGCGAGTAGATGCAGCGGCAGTACTGCGCCATGTACTTGTAGTAGCAGCAGAGGTAGCGCTTGTTCTTGGTCGCGGCATACATGCACCTGCAGTACCCCGCCGCGTACCGGTAGTAGTAGCAGAGACACTTCCGGTTCTTGGTCTTCCGCCAACAGCTCATGTACTTGGCCATCGCGAGGCGATAGCGCTTGCACCGGGAGGCCGGCGACACCGCCTCGGCGCCGAAGCCGACGTCGAAGCCGACATCCTCGCCAGCGCCCATCTCGAGGTCGAAGTCGGGCTCGGCCCCCATCTCCATCCCCATCCCGAGGCCGCCGACATCCATGCCGAAGTCCTCTTCGACGCCCATGCCCATCTCGAAGTCGTCCTCGTCGAGCTCCGGAAGGGCGAGGTCGTCCTCGACCTCGAAGGGATCGGCTTCCGCCTCCACCTCCATGCCCATGCCCATCTCCATCCCGACGTCTTCGTCGGGGAGGTCGAACTCGAGGTCGTCGCCCAGGTCCAGCTCCAGGTCGTCGTCCACGGCGAACTCGTCGGCTTCGGCCATTGCAAGCTCCATCTCTTCAGGTAGGTTCATTCTCTTTCCTCCAGTCTGTTGAGTCGTGTTCCCCGTGCTTTGCCCGCTAGCAGATCCGCCGGGCAGCGGCCTGGTATCTCCTGCAAAGTGTGAGGTAACGCGCGTTCCTGGTGGTCTGGTAGAGGCAGCAGTAGGCCGCCCCCAGGTAGCGGTAGCACCGGCACAGGTACCTCCGGTTGCGCGTGATCTGGTACATGCAGCAGTGGGCCTTGCCGAGGTAGTAGTGGCAGCGGCAGAGGTAGGCCCGCTTGCCGGTCGCTCGGTACATGCAGCAGTAGTAGCGGCCGAGCCAGTAGTAGTAGTAGCAGAGCGCCTTCTTGTTCTTGGTGCGCCGGTAGAGGTCGCGGTAGCGGATGACCAGCGCGCGCTCCCTCTGGCACCGCACCGTCGTTACCACCTTGCACACCTTCTGGTGGGCGCGGCCGGCGTGGATGATGCCGGAGCCCGAGTGCTGATCCCAGCCCGCCGGTCCGATGTTCTTGGCCGTCCCCTTGAGCACCGCCTTGGCGGCCGCCGGGGTCAGCCCCTTGTTGCACTGCTTGAGCAGGGCGACGACGCCGGCGGCGATCGGGCAGGCCGCCGAGGTGCCGGTGTCCGAGGCAAAGTAGCCCTTGAAGTGGCTGATCGAGCAGAAGTCGGGCTTCTGCGGATCGAGCGCCGCGGGGCCCTGGCTGCTGTAGCCGATCAACTGCTCCTTGGTGTTGGCGGCGCCGACCGTGATCACCGAGGGGTGGCCGTTCGCGCCCCAGATGCTCTTGCCCGGCCCGTTGTCGCCGCCGCAGCGGCCGTCGGGGCAGGTACCGCCGCAGTTACCGGCGGCGAAGAGAACGATGATTCCCTCGTTGACCGCGTCGACGACCTTGCGGGTGAACGGGTGGTTCGCGTTGGTGGCGTAGACCGGATCCCAGGATTTCTTGTAGATGCCCCAGCTGTTGGTGAGGATCTGCGGCGTGCCGTCGGCCTTGTGCCGATTGATCGCCCACTGGAAGGCCGCGAGCGCATCCGAGATCAGCGCGCTGAGCGTCTCCCCGGGCGTGCCGTCGGGCAGCCGCATGTCGTAGAGCTTGGCCGAGGGGGCGATGCCCAGGACGTCGGTGGCGCACATCTCGCCATGCCCGCCCCACAGGCGCTTCTTGCCCCAGTCGGCCTTGGGCCCGTCGATGACGCCGTTGATCTTGCCGCCGGCGACTCGACTCGGGGTGGTCACGCCGCCGTCCACCACGCCGACGACGATGCCCTGACCCTTGTTGCCGCCGGCCCAGATCTGGTCGGCTCCCAGGTACTTGGCTACGTCGAGCAAGGTGCCCTTTGGCGTCCCCGGTGCGCAGTCGCACGGCGGGATCGGACAGGCGCCCATCGCCGCGGTCTCCTTGGGCTCGACGAAGACGGTGTCCTCGTCGACCTGGAAGGCGGCGATCGGGGTGTCTTCCCAGACCGCTTCGACGCCCGGCCGCTGGGCCAGCGCGTCCTTCTGGTCGGAGGCGATCGTTCCGCGGACGATGACGGACGTCTCGCCGGCCTCCTCGAGGCTCATGGCGCGACTGCCGTCGGGAGTCGACTCGACCGGAATGGGCTCGAAGCCGGCGTCCACCTGAAAGCCCAGGGGATCGGCCATCGCCGCCGCGCGCATCGAGGCGGTGGGCTCCTCCTCGCGAGGTCGGGCCATCTCGACGATCACCCGGATCTGCTTGGCAGACTTGGCTGGGGAGGACCGCTTCTTGCTGGATGCGCGTTTCTTCTGTGCCATCATCTTCCTCCTTTTCCACGCTCGGACCGAGACCGAGCGCAGGCTCGCACTTCAGCCGATGTCGGACGCTGCTCGGTCTCGCTATCCGGCTTGACTTATGGCTATAAGTCTTATCCAGACACCCTGCCGGCGCACGGCGGCAATCGTGCAGTTTTCGGCAGCCGTCGTGAGAAAGGCGGCGAAGATTTCGAGGGCGGACCGAGCCCCGAAGCTCAATCGGGCCGAGCTTGCGCCTTGTACGAACTGGGCGTCTGGCCCAGCCACTTCTTGAACGCGCGCTCGAACGTCCTGAGATCGTTGAACCCGACGCGGAACGCGGTGCTGGTGATGCTGCGATCGCTCTCGGAGAGCAGTCGAGCGGCTCGGACCACTCGCTTGTAGGAGAGCCAGTCGCGGTAGCAGACCCCGGTCTTCGAGTGGAAGAAGGTCGAAAAGTAGCTGCGCTCCAGACCCGCCACCCGGGCGACCCGGCTCAGGGGCAGGTTCTCCGAATAGTTCTTGTCGACGAAGCTCTTGACCCGTCTCAGCGGCGGGTAGTACTCGAAAGCTGCACTGTTGATTCGGCTCGGGTCGCCCACCCTCGGCGAGCTCGAGCGCCTCTGTTCACCCATCACACTCTCCTCTCGGTTACAGCTGAAAAGTGGGTAATTCTAGCACGAGATCTCGGCGGTCGGCACCGACAACCCGGCACGGCAGTGGGTCCGTTGGTTTCGCCCGGGGCGGTAGGGAGGCAGCGCGGGAGGCCTCCCGCCGGCGCGCAGAGGCCGCGCGCGGGCGAACCCGGTAACATCGCCACGTGCGCCTTGCCGCGACCGCTCTCGTCCTGATCGCGCTCGGCGGCTGCGCCGCGGAGGCCCCGATGACCGCCGAGCCGAGCGACAGCGTCGATTCGCTGGCCGAGAGCTACGTGCGCCTGGTGCTCGCCCTCGGCCGTCACGACCCCGACCTCGTCGATGCCTACATCGGCCCGCCGGCGTGGCGCTCCGCGGCCGAGGCCGAGGCGGTGGAGCTCGACGAGCTGGCCCGGGACGCGAGAGACGCCGCCGCGCGGGTCGACCGACTCGACGTCGACTCCGGAAGCGAGATCGACCGCCTGCGCCTGCGCCATCTTCGCGCCAGCTATCGCTCGCTCGTCGCCCGGGTAGCGATGCTGTCCGGCGAGCGCTTCACCTTCGACGAAGAGTCGCGCGCGCTCTACGACGCCGTCGCTCCGACCCGCGAGGCCGCCTTCTACCAGAAGTTCGTGGACCGCCTCGACGACGCCCTGCCCGGAACCGGCGACGTGCTCGAGCGCTACGAGGCGTTCCGCAGCGGCTTCACCGTGCCTCGCGGCGAGCTGGACGCCGTCCTCAACGCCGCGATCGACGCCTGCCGCGATCGCACCCGACGCTACATCGACCTGCCGGACGGCGAGAGCTTCACGGTCGAGTACGTGACCGACAAGTCGTGGAGCGGCTACAACTGGTATCGGGGCGACTACCGGAGCCTGATCCAGATCAACACCGACCTGCCGATCTACATCGACCGCATTCTGGATCTCGCCTGTCACGAGGGCTACCCCGGCCATCACGTCTACAACCTGCTGGTGGAGCGCGATCTGGTCCGCGGGCGCGGCTGGGTCGAGTTCGCCGTCTACCCGCTCTTCAGCCCGCGATCCCTGATCGCCGAAGGCTCCGCCAACTTCGGCATCGACGTGGCCTTCCCCGAGCCCGAGCGGATCGCCTTCGAGCGCGAGACCCTCTTCCCGCTCGCCGGCCTCGACCCCGCCGGCGCGGAGGGCTACTACGAGATCCAGAAGCTGGTCGCGCAGCTCGCCCACGCCGGCAATGAAGCGGCACGCCGCTATCTCGACGGCGAGATCGACGCGAGCGAGGCCGCCGACTGGCTCGAGAGCTACTCCCTGATGTCGCGCTCGCGCGCCGAGCAGCGCGTGCGCTTCATCGACCAGTATCGGAGCTACGTGATCAACTACAACCTGGGCGAAGACCTGGTGCG
>JAHEKO010000214.1 GCA_024638355.1 Acidobacteriota bacterium | reverse complement strand
CCCAGCGGTTGGTGAGCCGCAGGAAGACCGTCTGTAGCGCGTCTTCGGCGTCCTGGCGGCTCCCGGTCACGCGGTAGGCCGCCGCCAGAACCCGCCGCGAGTGCTTCTGGAAAAGGTCGGCGAGAGCGTCCTCTGACGGTCCGCCGGATGTCTCTTCTTGAACCATTTGCATGGGCCGCATCTCTCTCCCTCGCCCACTTGTACGGCAGCCCACCGCAATTATTACCCCCGATTTCGGGGACAGGTTATCTATTTCGGTGGGCCTTACGAACACCGCCGAAGGTGCTCGATGTTCCGTCCCCGCGAAGCCCCGTAATCTACAGAGAAATTAGCAACCTGTCCCCGAAATGTGGTGGCGGAGGCGGCGGATGTCGGCGGGGGTGGTGCGGCAGCAGCCGCCGACGAGGCGGGCGCCCAGGGCGATCCAGCCGGGGGCGGCGAGAGCCAGATCGCAGCGATCCTCGTCTCCCGTCCAGCGGCGACCGGCAGCGTCCCACGTCTCCCCGGAGTTCGGATAGACCGCGAGCGGCTTGTCGGTCTCGGCGCCCGCGCGCGCGAGCAGCGACGAGATGAAGCGCGGCGCCGTGCAGTTGACGCCGATCGCCAGGATCCCGTCGACCGGCTCCAGCTCGGCCACGACCCGAGCGATCTCCGTGCCGTCGCTGATGCGCTCGCCGTCGCGGCAGCTGAAGCTGAGCCAGGCGCCGAGCTCGGGCGTCGCCTCGACCAGGCGCGCCAGGGCCCTCGCCTCCGCCAGCGAAGGAATCGTCTCGCAGGCCAGCAGATCGGCACCGGCACCGGCCAGGAGCCGCCAGCGCCGGAGATGAAACTCGTGGAGCTGGTTTTCGTCGAGGCCGTAGTCGCCACTGAACTCGGAGCCGTCGGCCAGATAGGCGCCGTACGGCCCGATTCCCGCCGCCACCAGCGGGCGGGCGCGGGCCTCGACGGCGCCGCCATCGAGGAAGCTCTCCCGCGCCGAGAGCGCCAGCTCTACCGAGCGCACGAGCGCCGCCTCGGCCGCGGGCGCATCCAGACCGCGGGCCTCGAAACCCTCGAGCGTCGCCTGGTAGCTGGC
Organism: Acidobacteriota bacterium; assembly: GCA_024638355.1. Taxonomy (GTDB): domain Bacteria; phylum Acidobacteriota; class Thermoanaerobaculia; order Multivoradales; family JAHEKO01; genus JAHEKO01. The sequence goes on along the minus strand of JAHEKO010000214.1, from coordinate 5,628 downwards.
CGAGACGATGCAGTCGGCACCGGCCTCCAGGTAGTCGCGATGGAGCCGCTCGATGGTCGCCGGATCGTCGACCAGCAGAGCCGCCGACCAGAGGTCCTCGTCCAGCACCACGCCGCGCGCCTCGAGCTCGGTGGCCAGCCCGCCATCGAGGATGACGATCTGCTGCCGCTCGAGAAGCGCCGAGATCGGGTTCGCACCCACGCCGATCATGATAGCGGCGCGCTATCGCGCGGCTCGCTCGACCGGAAGCTCGAAACAGGCCGCCTGGCGGTGGCTGCGAACCAGCAGATGACGACCGGCCAAGGCGGGAGGATTCCATGTCTTGCCCCGCAGCGCCTGCATGCGCGCCAGCTCTCGATGCTCCGTCGGCGACGCGTCGACCAGCACGACCTCACCCCTCTCGGTCTGGATCAGCAGCCGATCGTCAACGAGAATCAGCTGACCGTGCCCATAGCGGCCGCCCTTCCACAGGCGCTCGCCGCTCTCGAGGTCGAGGGCGGTGAGGACGCCGTCGTCCAGCCCGTAGACCGTTCCTCGGTGAAGAACCATCGAGGCGAATTTCGACTTCAGCCGCGGGCTTCTCCAAACCTCCTCGACGGCGAGGCTCCCGTCATCCTGCCGGAGGCGCAGCAGGCGGCTCCCCGCACCGTATCCCGCAGAGACCAGGAGGCGATCGTCACCGACGAGAAGCGGCGGCGTAACCTTCTCGCCCGGGTGGTCCCACGGCACTCGCCAGAGCATCTCGCCGCTCGCGGGCAGGTGCCCGGCGATACTTCTCTGGTTGACGACGAGGATCTGCTCACGCCCCGCAACGGTCGCGAGCACCGGCGTGCTGTAGCTTCCGGAGTCTTCGCCGGCCCGCCACACGAGCTCGCCGTCGGAGCGCCGATGCGCGACCAGGGAGCTCTCGACCCGGGCCAGCTGGACGACCACCAGATCGCCGACCAGGAGCGGCGACGACGGCATCCCGTAGTCGGCGAGACGCACCCGGTGGTCCGCGACCAGATCCCGTGTCCAGACGAGCTTGCCGCTCGCGAGGTCGAGACAGTTCAAGACACCGGTCGCGCCGAGCGCGTAGACGCGTCCGTCGGCGATCGTCGGCGTCGCCCGAGGCCCCCGCCCCCCCACGGTGGTGTCCAGACCCGTCCGGTCGGCGTGCACCCAGATCTCCCGGCCGTCGGTTCGGCCGTATCGGACCACGACCTCTTCGTCGCCGCGCTGCTCCTGGGTGACGACCGCGCTGCCGACGACGGCGAACGACGACCACGCTTCGCCCACGTCGCGTCGCCAGAGCTCTCGCGGCGGGCTCGACTCCCAGTCCTGCGAGAGTCTGGGACCCGCAAGCGTGGCGTCGCGCCGAGGGCCGTAGAACTGTGGATAGTCTCCTCCCTGGAGAGATCGGCCGGCGGCCGTGGCCACGCGCTCGGGATCCGTGAACACCGGCTCACCGCTCCACCGCCACTCGAGGATCGGCACCAGGTCGCCGCTGACGCCCGTGATCCGGACCGCTCCGCGCAGGACGGCCGCCACGGCCACGACCGCCAGCAGCAGAATCCACCGCGCTCGGCCGGGCAGCCGCGAGAAGAGCAGCGCCCAGAAAAGAAGCAGCGCGGCAGTGAGCACCGCCAGCTTGAGCGTCGTCACGACGCGCGCCTGGGTGTGCGGTGCGTCGCCCATCCAGACCGAAGCGAGACGAAGTGCCGCCAGCACGAGGATCACGACGGCCGGCCACCAACGGACGCGACGCCGGAATGGAAGCTCCTTCATGTCGCGCGCTCGCGCGCCGGCACGCTCGACAGCAAGAAGAGCGCCGCCACGAGCAGGATCGGCGAAGAGACGACACCCGGCACCCAGCGCCCGAGGACGGCCGACGCGCCGAGGTGGCCGAGAGCGTTCAGCGCCATGACGCCTCCGTACAGATACGAGAGAACGCGCATCCATCGTCGGCCGTCACTGGCGAGCCACGCCAGTGCCGCCAGAACGAAGATCGCCACCACCAGCCCGGTGAGCCAGACCTCAAAGGTGAACGTGGGGAGCGGACTCCAGGGCAGCGCCGCGCGGATCGCCTCGACCGCGGGGTTGTAGACCGCCAGGAAGTCGGTCATCGCCTCGTCGAGCACGTGACCGGCAAAGGCCACCGTCAGCACGAGCCAGGCAAAGCGCCAGCGGGCATCGATACCCGGGTGAGCGCCGAGCTGCTCGCTCACGTCTCGTCTTCCGACGGCGCTGCGGCGGGCTCTTCCTCCCCGCTCTCGATCGAGCGCTGGCCAAACGAGGTCAGCCCTCCGAGCGCTCCCAGCCCCATGGTCTCGACCGCGGTCGAGGGCACGATGATCATCGAGCCCTTCTGCCGCAGGCCTTCGTAGACCATGTTCATCGCCCGCAGATGGAGGGCGACGGGGTTGTCGCGGTAGTGCTCGGAGGCACGAGCGAACTTCTCGGCGATCTCGGTCTCGGCGGTACCGAGAATGATCCGGCTCTGCCGCTCGCGCTCGGCCTGGGCCTGACGCGACATGGCGTCCTCGAGCCCCTTGGGAATGATGATGTCGCGAATCTCGACGGCTTGCGTGGTGATTCCCCAGGCGCTCGTCTTCTCGTCGAGGACGCCTTGGATCTCGCCCCCCAACCGGTCGCGCTCGGACAGGAGCTCCGCCAGGTCGTGCTTGCCGATGGCATTACGCAGCGCGGTCTGCGCCGAGAGGATCACCGCCTCGGCGTACCGCTCCACCTCGAGCACCGACTTCTCGGCATCCCACACCATCCAGAAGGCGATCGCGTCGACGTTGACCGGTACGGTGTCGGCGGTCAGCGTGGTCTCGGCGGAGAAGTCGCTGACCCGGATCCGCTGATCGACGAACTGCGCGACCTTGTCGATGACCGGGAAGATCAGGAAGAGCCCCGACGGCTTGAGTCCCCGAAAGCGCCCGAAACGAAGCACCACGGCGCGCTCCCACTGATAGGCGATCTGCACGCAGGTCGAGACCAGCAGGGCCAGGATCACGGTCAGCAGCAGGATCTCGCTCGCGGGGCGCAGCATCAGGTAGACGAGCAGGCAATCGGCGGTGGCCAGGATCACCACCGCCTCCCAGACCTGCGTCACGCGGATACAGATGGCCAGCACGAGAGCCGAGCCGAGGCCGAGGACGACCGCCTCGACGGAAAACGGGTGCAGGTTCAGATGAACGGCGAGGCCGGCGGCAAAGATCGCGATCAGGAGGAACACGTTGAGCGGCGCGAACCTGAGATCGGCGCGCGTCGTGGTCGCGAATCTCTCGATCGAGGGTCTCCATCTGGTTCCGCTCGTCTCGGTACGGGTTGGCGTGTGAGTCATGATGCCTCCTTCCGCCGGCGCAGGCCCTCGAGCACGTCCTCCACGGAGAGGCCGTACGAAGAGGCCCGAGCCAGCATGTCGGTGAGGATCTGATCGAGCATCCGGCGACGCTCGAGCGCGTCGATCTCGGGGCGCTCGCTGCCGACGAAGGTTCCCGAGCCCTGCTGGGTCTCGATCATCCCCTCGATCTCGAGCTCCCGGTAGGCGCGAACGACCGTGTTCGGGTTGACCGCGAGATCGACCGCCAGCTGGCGCACCGTCGGCAGCCGGTCGCCGGGACCCAGTCGATCGCGAGCGATGGCGAACTTGATCTGCTCGATGATCTGCCGGTAGAAGGGAACGCCGCTCCTGTTGTCGATGCGGAGGCTCAGGCGGCCGTTCTCTGAGCTTGTTTGTGCCATTGTTCTAGTTAACTAGAACAATAGTACTCTCACCTTTCGACCCTGTCAACCGGCCCCGACCTAACGCCACCTCAGGCCCGGCCGAGGACCGAGCGCAGCGTCTCGACGCTGATGTTGCCGCCGCACAGGACGACCGCCACGTTCTTGCCCCGATAGCGGTCGCCCGTCTCGATCAGCCCGGCCACCGCCAGCGCCGCCGCCCCTTCCACCAGCAGGTGCTGCCGATCGAGGATCAGCTCCAGCGCCGCCGCGATGTCGGCCTCGGAGACCAGAACGTGCCGATCGATCAGCTCGCGGCAGAGCGGGAAGGTGATCGATCCCGTCTCGATCCCGCCGGCGGTGCCGTCGGAGAGGGTCGGCTCCGACTCGAGGTCCAGGATCTCGCCCGCCCGCAGCGACTCGTACATGACCGCCGAGTTGCGTGCCGAGCAGGCGACGACCTCGAGGTCGGGATTCACCGCCTTCAGATAGCCGGCGACTCCAGACGCCAGTCCGCCGCCGCCGAGCGAGATGAAGATCGCGTCCATCGCGCCGATCTGCCGCTCGAGCTCCTCGCCGATCGTCCCCTGGCCGCCGATCACCCGCGTGTCGTTGTAGGGCGACACGTACGCGAGGCCGCTCTCGTCCGCGAAACGCCGCGCGGTCCGCTCGCTGACCACGCCGTCGTCGCCCGCCAGCTCGATCGTCGCGCCGTAGGCCCGAATCGTCGCCAGCTTGCTCGGCGACGAGCCTTCCGGCACGAAGACCCGGCAGGGGATCCCCGCTTCGCGACAGGCGTAGGCCACCCCGGCGCCGTGGTTGCCGGTCGACGCGGCGACCACCCCGCCGGCCCGGTCGTTCGCGCCGAGCGACAGCACCTTGTTCATCGCGCCGCGCAGCTTGAACGAGCCGGTGTGCTGGATGTTCTCGAGCTTGAGATGAACGCGAGCGCCGCTCCGCCGGTCGAGCTCGGGCGAACCGTCGACCGGCGTCTCCCGGACGTGTCCGCGCAGCCGCTCGGCGGCGCGACGTACCTCGTCGCGGATCTTCTCGAGACGCATCGGCGCGATGCTACCGGGCGAGCGACGAGAATGGGCGGGCCGCCGCGTGGCGGCCCGCCCGAGTCGGGGTTCTCGCCGGGACTAGTCGTCCCAGACGAATGCCGACGCCTTGACGTGAGTCTTGACCAGCATGGCCGTGCCTCCTTCCCGGACCCGGAAAAGCTCCCAACACCCGGCATCGCGTTGCGCCGACGCCTCGAGGACCGAGTCCACATTGAGCGGCTCACCCGCTGGGCTCACCGCCCGGATTCCGGAAGGACTGTTATCGCCGCCTAAAAGCGACTTCAGCCATCCCCTACTAGTAACGCGAGAATCGCCGCCGATTCTGATCAGCCTGATCGGCCGGTCTCCACTCAGAGAGTAGACTTCCGCCCATGGCCCGGCAGACGCTCAACACCACCTGCGTCATGGACTGCCCCGACGCCTGCGCCCTCGAGGTCACCGTCGAGGACACCCGGGTAACCGCGATCGGCCCCGGCGACTCGCACCCCGACGTGGGCGGATTCATCTGCTCGAAGGTCAGCCGCTTTGCGCGACGCCTCTACCACGAAGACCGGCTGCTGCATCCGCTGCGCCGCACCGGCGCCAAGGGCGAGGCGCGCTTCGAGCGCATCACCTGGGACCATGCCATCGAGGTGATCACCCGGCGCTTTCGGCGCATCCGCTCCGAATCGGGCGGCGAGGCGATCCTGCCCTTCCACTACGGCGGCTCGAACGGCCTGCTGACCGACGAGCTGCTCGATTACCTCTATTTCGCCCGCCTCGGCGCCTCGCGCCTCGACAAGACCATCTGCGCGGTACCCGCGACCCGCGTCGCGGTCGGCATGTACGGCAAGATGCCCGGCGTCGCCTTCTC